>DEAY01000418.1 GCA_002348345.1 Verrucomicrobia bacterium UBA2970 | reverse complement strand
CCCTTTTCCTGGCTGTCGACGAAGGTGATCTCGGCTAGTCCCTCTGACCGCCCCTCCCGCCGTTTCTGCGGCGGGAGGGTGCCCCTTTCCTCCGGTTTCGACGAGCTAAAGATCGCCTCAGCCCGACTTGGCTTCTATTCTCCCCGAAGGCGATGCGTGCTTTGGTCGTAGAGGACGATGACAAGATTGCCTCCTTCATCGTAAAAGGGCTGAAGGAGAACGGTTTTGCGGTCGACCATTCCCCGGATGGAGAGAGGGGGCTTGTGCTGGGGCAAACCGTCGACTACGACGCCATTGTACTTGATTTGATGATCCCCAGGCTCGATGGCCTCTCGCTCCTCAAACTGCTCCGAAAGGCTAAGCCCGCCGTACCAATCCTCATTCTCAGCGCTAAATCGTCCGTTCAAGACCGGGTCAAGGGGCTCCAATTCGGGGCCGACGACTATCTCACCAAGCCCTTTGCGTTCACCGAGCTCTTGGCGCGAATCCAAGCCCTCCTTCGACGACGAACCCAATCCGAGGAGCCGACCACGCTCAGGATTCACGATCTCCACATCGACCTTCTCTCCCGCGAGGTTATTCGGGGTGATGCGACTATCGACCTTCAGCCCCGCGAGTTTTCCCTCCTCGAGTTCCTCGCCCGAAACGCGGGCCGGGTCGTCACCAAAACCATGATTCTTGAACATGTCTGGGACTACCATTTCGACCCTCAAACCAATGTGGTCGATGTCCTGATCTCGCGGCTTCGAAACAAGGTTGATCCCAACAAGGATCTGATCCACACGATTCGGGGGGTTGGTTATGTCCTTCGGTAGGTTTCGTCAACTTTCCCGGACAACCGGATTCCGACTGAACCTTTGGTACGGAGGCCTTTTTTCCGCCAGCGCCCTCGCACTCTTTGCCGTCCTCTACGTCCTTCTTTCCTACCTGATCGCCAATCGAGATCGAGAGTCACTCGTCGCCCAACTCCAGGACTACGCGCAGGTCTACCACGACGGAGGCCCCCGTAAACTCAGGGGTTGGGTCCAACAACAACAACGACTGCGTCGAATCGACTCTTTTTTTGTGCGGGTGACCACGCCTCAGGGAAGGGAGATTCTACTGGAAGCCTCGGCGAACTGGATTCAATTCGATACGGTCCGACTTGGACCCTTCATTCTTCGCGGATCAAGCTGGCTTCGGATCCCCGAGAATGAAGAACGCGATCTGATCTTCACCCGAGGCCTTTTGGCTGACGGCAACCTGTTGATTGTGGGACGGGTCACGGATAGCCAGGAACGGCTTCTGGCCCCTTTCCGCGAGGTCTTTATCGCCTCCGTCGTGCCCATTATCCTGCTTGGGATTCTCGGGGGATCGGTTTTTACTCATCGAACCCTCAAGCCGATTCGACAAATGATCGGCACCGTCCAATCGATCATTCAAACCCGCACCCTCGACGCTCGCGTCCCCCGATCCGAATCAGGGGACGAACTCGACCAACTCGCGACCTTGTTCAATCAAATGCTGGATCAGAACGAGTCGTTGATCGAAGTCATGCGAGAGTCATTGGACAATGTGGCCCACGATCTCAAAACCCCCTTGACCCGCCTCCGTGGCAGCGCCGAAACCGCACTCGGATCCGCAGCTCACCCGTCCGATCACGCCGAGGCACTCTCGGATTGCCTGGAGGAATCAGAACGCCTCCTGGTAATGATCAATTCACTCATGTCACTCGCCGAGGCGGAAGCCGGAATGATGGACTTGGAACTCAGGGAAACCAATGTCGCCCACATCATTGATGATGCCGTTGACCTCTATGCAGACATCGCCGAGGAGCGCCAGATCGTCATTGAGCGATCGTTCTCCCCGCTCGTTCTGGCCCGGGTTGACGGACAGCGGCTCAGGCAGGTGTTGGCCAACCTTCTGGACAACGCGATCAAATACAATCGAGACCGAGGGCGCGTCGTCATTCACGCCTTCCGGACCGATGCCGCCCTCACCCTCGAAATCGCCGATACCGGCATTGGAATCCCCGAGGCCGATCAAGGAAGAATCTGGGATCGCCTTTTTCGCTCCGACCGAAGCCGGACTCAAAAAGGGCTGGGTCTAGGATTGAGCCTGGTGAAGGCGATCGTGGATGCCCACGGCGGAGATATTCAGGTCAAGAGCAGTGAGGAAAACGGTTCCACGTTCACCTTGACCCTTCCCGAGCCCGCCCCGGTTCTGGTCACCCCGACATCGGCTAGTCAAAGCGAATCACGTTTTTGATTCCTTGCGATTTGTCGAGCAGGAGTGAGTGACAATCCTCCACCGAATGCCGGCCCGTGACGACGGATCGAATGGCCTCCGGCCATCGGTCAAGAAAGACCTGTAAGTCGACCAGCGCTGACCGGAAGGCCTGGGCATCGGCATTGACGGTCCCCAAGATCAATTGGTTTTTCAAGACGACATTGCGCATGATCTCATCCGCATTCACCTCAATAGGGGACTTCGGCGCCGGAATTCCCGTAAAGACAAAGGCTCCATTGGTTCCCAAAACACGAAGAACATCAAAGGCCACCGAGGAGACCCCGATCGCCTCATACACCACATCAATATTGCCCGCCATGGCCAACAACTCGTCCACGGAATGATCGAGTGCCGAGACGTACTGTGCCCCCACGGCCTCCACCAATTCAGCCTTGGGGTTGGGCTTTCTCGAACGAGAGTAGACAAACGTCTTGAACCCTTCGGCCACCATTTTCATCGTCCCAAGAATCCCAATCGGCCCAGCCCCCAACACCACCGCCGTCAACCCAGCCCCCGGCTGCTTCGAGGACTCATCGGCGCGTTGCCAGGGCAGACGCCGTTGCGTCTGCCAAACTTGGGCCATGGCTTTTTCGGCAATGGTCAAGGGTTCCACCAACACGGCGACATCCCTCAGGCTGGGGGGGGCTGGAAAGAGATACTGTTCGTGCTCCGAATACTCCTGGGTCATGAACCCATGGCGGGCCTTGATTCCCCTCTCGACAAACTCTCCCGTGGCGCAAAAATCCTGGAGCCCGGCCCGACAAGGTTGGCATTCATCGTTCGAACAAGGCCGCCGCACGGATGGCACAACCAAATCCCCTGGCTTCAAGTGCTTGACGGCCGCCCCTACCTCAACGACTTCTCCCAATGATTCATGCCCCAAGATCAAATACTCGGAACCTTCCGGAGGTTCGCCATAAACAAAGGTGCAGATCTCGCGATCCGTGCCACAAATTCCGACCTCTAAACACCGCACGCGGACCGCATCGTCGTGGCGGATCTCCGGCGGGGAATGATCAATAATCTCGACCTTTTTCTGGGAAGGGATGACTCCAACTGCCTGCATTGATTCCTAAGCTCCGGTCCTTCAGGGACGCCGCTCCACCTTCACGAGGAACGGGACGATTAGTATGGACCATGATCCGTGACCTTGGCAAATCTGGATGTCATTTTTTCCCTTCACCCGCCGTGGTCTTGATCGGGTCCTTGCCGTCGGGTGGAACGCCACCGCCAAAGACCGGCCAACGCGCTCCCCATGATGCAATGGACCACCGCAGAAATCGCACAAGGCGTGGCCGCCGACAGATTGAAATGTCGGGTCGCCAGGGCAGAGCCAAGACCCGAGTTCTGCATGCCGACTTCAATCGAGACGGTCCTTCGAATGGCTTCCTCATACCCAAACAGGCGAGCAAACCCATAGCCCAAAGCGAACGCACCGCTATGCATCAAGGTCACCGCCAGCAACAAAATCCCGCCACTCCGAAAAATCTCTTCCGAACGCTGCCCAATAATACTCGCGACAATCAGGACAATGGCGACCACCGCGATGAACGGGGAAACAACGCGAATCCGGCCCACCCATTTTGGCGCGTAATGATTGAGGAGGATTCCGATTGCCACCGGAAGAAGCACCACCTTGACCGTCGTCAAAAACAACGCGTAAGCGTCGACCGGAACGATTCGCCCAGCCAAGACCTTGCTTAAAACCGGGGTCAATAGGACGGCCGCGAAGGTCGACGCCACCGTCATAAGGACGGAAAGTGGTAAGTGAGCTCTTGCCAAATAGGTCACCACATTGGAGGCCGTGCCTCCGGGGCAACAGGAGACCAGAATCAGGCCCACCGCAAAATCCGGCGGCAATTGGAGCAGGGTGGCGATCGTCCACCCCAGAAACGGCATGATGGCGAACTGGGCACAAACCCCAAGAAACACGGGCTGCGGGGTTTTCATGATCGATCGAAAATCCTCGACGTTCAAGGTAATGCCCATGCCGATCATGATCACCGCCAACCCCCAGACAATCAGATCACCCCGGAACCAGGTGAATCCCTCCGGCCAAAAGAGGGCCGCTACGGCACCCAGAACGGTCCAAAGCGGAAAGAGGTTGGTCGCCCCAATAAAAAACCGTTCCATCACTCAGCCGTTTCCAAACAAATGATTCAATGACGCCTCCCGCCACCCTAAACAAACTTGAGCTTGGTGGTCGCAGCCTCGGCATCCCAATTGCGTGGGGGCTTACTTCGGACCGAGGCCACCTCCTTGATCGAGACTTGGTTTCCGCGTGCCTTAGCGGACTTGACAAGCAATTCCGACGGGATCGCCACCTGCTGATCGATGCGCTGGTAGGGAGCCGGTTTGTATTTGATATAGATCTGCTCGGGCGTGTCCGCCTCAAAGAACAGGACCTTCGATTTCGGCGGCGCGCATTGATAATCCTTGTTCAGGATCGTCCCTCCAAACTTAAAACGTTTCAAATACGTGGTTCCCTTGATCTGGTAGGCCATCGTGAAAACCCGCTCCCGCTCTGGACGGGCGCAATAGACCAGGTTCTGGCCCACAAAGAGCTTTTCCGTCAGTTCGACGACCTTGTAGTGCCCGTCGCCGAAAACCAGCAGGAGTTTGTCGAATTTCGAACAGGCGACTTCGAATTCATCACCATTGACCTTGTACCCGATATAGCCTTTCTTGCGATCATACGCCACCTTGAAGGACTTGAAGGCGACCTCTTTGGCTGCCACCGCATCAAAGGTCGTGACTTCGGTGAGCCGCCGGTATTCATCCTGATAATCCTTGATCAATCCCTTGAGGTGTCCGATGGCATATCTCGTCAGCGATTTCAGGTGTTTCCGGGTTTCCGCGAGTTCCGCCCGGACCTTGTCCATCTCATCTCGATGCTTGTCGATATCAAACAATGAAATCCTTCGAATGCGAACACCGAGCAACATCTCGACATCATCGTCGGCAAGATCGCGATAGTATTGGTCTCGGAACGGTTCAAACCCCTTGTAGATGGCGGCATAGATCGCTTCGTTGGATTTGCAGTTTTCAATCTTCTTGTAGATTCGGTTCTCCACAAAGATCTGCACCAGCGTCTTGAAAAACAAATCCTCGAGTAGTTTCTTCTCCTTGAACTCCAACTCCCGCCGCAAGAGCGCCACCAAGCTCTCAGTGTTGGCCTTGACCACTTCCGTCACCGTCATCTCAACGGGCCGGCTATCCCGAATAACGGTGATCCGGCTCGAGATCGACGTTTCACAAGCGGTAAAGGCATAAAGGGGCGGAATCAACGTCTCGGCATCCATCCCCGCCGGCGACTTGATTTCAATTTCGATTCTCTCAGCCGTGAAATCGTTGATACTGCGAACCTTCAACTTGCCTTTCTTGGTGGCATCCTCAATGGAATTGATCAGCGACTCGGTGGTCGTCGCGGGAGGAATCTCGGTGATCAGAAGCGTCGACTTATCCTTCACCTTGATTCGTGCCCTCACACGAATACTTCCTTTTCCATCCTCATAGCCGGCCGCATCCATGAGTCCACCGGTGGCAAAATCAGGAACAAGGGAGAAGGGTTTCTTTCTCAAGACGGCGATTTGAGCCTCGAGAAGCTCGATGAAATTATGAGGGAGAATCTTCGATGAAAGCCCCACCGCAATGCCCTCGGTACCCAGCATCAAAAGGAGGGGCAACCTTGAGGGCAACGTGACCGGTTCCTTTCCACGACCATCATAACTGGGAACAAACTCGGTGAGCTCATTGCGAAACAATTCCTCCCGGGCCAATCGAGTCAGACGACATTCGATGTAACGCGAGGCGGCTGCCGGATCTCCGGTAAAGACGTTGCCAAAATTTCCCTGGCCCTCAATGAGATAACGTTTGTTGGTCAGCACAACCAAGGCATCCCCGATCGAGGCATCTCCGTGGGGATGATACTGCATCGAGTGCCCCACGATATTGGCCACCTTGATAAACTTCCCGTCATCATTCTGATGAAGCGACCACAGGATCCGGCGTTGAACCGGTTTCAACCCATCCGCCAGATTCGGAATGGCCCGATCTCGAATCACGTAGGAGGCATACTCCAAAAAACTCCGATCCATGCGAGCTTGCAAGCCCTTCGCTCCACCCTCCTCTTCTCCTGGGGTTGGTGCCTCCAACGGAAGCCCGATCTGATTCATCCCTGAACGCTTGCCCATCGCCTCAGTCTTCTTTCGAAACCACCAGGTTCTCCATGATATAGGCCTTGCGGTCCGGAGTATTTCTTCCCATGTAGAACGAAAAAATCCCCGCCGCGTCCCGGTTGGCCGCATACTCGACTCGGCTCAGGCGCATGTCATCCCCGATAAACAATTTGAATTCCTTTGGACTGATCTCCCCCAACCCTTTGAAGCGAGTAATCTCCCGACTCTTACCCAGGGCTTTAATCGCGTCATCCCGTTCGCGATCGGAATAGCAGTAGATCGTTTTCTTCTTGTTTCGAACCCGAAACAGAGGGGTCTCCAGGACGTAGAGGTGCCCCTCGTAGACCAACTGGTCAAAGAACTTGAAAAAATAAGTGATCATCAGATTTCGAATGTGCAATCCATCCACATCCGCATCGGTCGCCAGAATCACTTTTTCGTAGCGGAGATTCTCCAGAGAATCCTCAACCCCCAGAGCGCACATCAAGTTGTACATCTCGTCATTCTTGTACATGACATCGCGCTTGAGATCCCACACGTTCAGCGGTTTTCCCTTCAGGGTGAAAATGGCTTGTTTTGAAACATCCCGACAACTGACGATTGATCCCGCCGCCGAGACTCCCTCCGTGATGAAGACCATCGAACCATCGCCTTTGCCTCTTTTCTTGTCCAAGTGAATCTTACAATCCTTCAGTTGAGGAATGCGCAGTCGAACCGCCTTGGCCCGCTCCCGAGCGATTTTCTTGACCGCTTGGAGTTCTTTGCGGAGTTGCTTCGTGTCCTCGACCTTGGCCGCAATCTGTTGGGCGACCGATTTGTTTCGATGGAGGTAGTGCAGCACCTCCTCCCGCACCTGATTGACGAGCTCGGACCGAATCTCGGTGTTGCCCAGTTTATTCTTGGTTTGAGACTCGAAGACGGGCTCTTTCAAACGGAGGGAAATCGCTCCGACCATGGACTCGCGAACATCATCGCCATCGTATTTCCCCTTCGTGTACTCGTTCACGGCTTTCAGCAGCCCTTCTCGAAAGGCGCTCAAGTGCGTTCCTCCGTCGGAGGTGTACTGGCCGTTGACGAAAGAGAAAAAGGTCTCCCCACTCTGACTGTTGCTGTGGGTAAAACTAAACTCGAGCGTCTTGGTCGCAAAATAAACCGGGGGATAAATCGCCTGATCCCCAATCTCGGCTGCGATCAAGTCAAGCAGTCCCTTTCGCGAGTAATATTTCTTTCCATTGTAGATGAGCCGGAGCCCAGAGTTCAGATAGGCATAATGCTTGAGCCGCCGATCGATCAATTCGTCGAGAAAACTGTATTTCTTAAAGATCTTGGGATCGGGCACGAATCGCACCAGCGTCCCGTCCGGCTCGTTCTTGCTGGAACCCTTTTTCTCCGACTCGAGATTGCCACGTTCAAAGGTGGCTTCGGCATACCGACTTTCCCGCACACTCCGAACATGAAATCGTTCCGAGAGCGCGTTCACCGCTTTCGTTCCCACCCCGTTGAGCCCCACGCTGAACTGAAAAACATCATCGTTGTACTTGGCCCCCGTATTGATCGTTGACACGCAATCAACGATTTTACCCAGAGGAATCCCCCGCCCAAAGTCGCGAACGGTCACCTCGCCGTTTTCGATGGTGATCTGAACCTCTTTTCCATAACCCATGATGTATTCATCGACGGCATTGTCGATGACCTCCTTGAGGAGAATATAGCAGCCGTCGTCATAGTGATCCCCATCACCGATCCGGCCGATATACATGCCCGTTCGAAGCCGAATATGCTCCAGTGAAGAGAGCGTCTTAATCTTACTCTCATCGTACTTGTGTTCCGGTTTTTTACCCATGAGCGGCAGCGCTTTAGACTTTTAAAAAACCCCGACTGAGTTGCCAATGATCAACTGAAAAAAACCCCCAACCAACTCGTGGCATCGATCAGGTTCCGCCTCTTTCCGGAGTTCAAATTGACGGCTCCGAGCTCAACTGTTAGACATCCCCCACCAGTTGGTCCCACGGGCCCGTGCTTAATGGCCACATCTCACATTCGCCGACAATGAAAAAGAAGATCAACAAAGGCATGCGCTCAAAATTCAAACGCGTTCTGGTCAAACTAAGCGGCGAGAGTTTGGGAGGCGAGCAGGGCGGGGGCATCTCACCTCAGGCCGTGCACGGAATCGCCGATCAAATCGAGGAAATCCGCAAGATGGGCGTCGAGATTGTGATTGTCATCGGGGGAGGGAATATTTTCCGGGGTTACCAAGGGAGCCAGCGGGGTATTGAACGAGCCACGGGCGATTACATGGGGATGTTGGCCACGGTCATCAATTCACTGGCCCTTCAAGATGCCCTAGAAAAGAAGGGGGTGGAAACTCGTGTGCAAACGGCTATTTCAATTTCCCAAGTGGCTGAACCCTTTATTCGTCGCAAAGCCGTCCGCCACCTCGAACAGGGACGGGTGGTCATTTTCGGGGCAGGAACCGGGAATCCCTATTTCTCAACCGACACGGCGGCAGCGCTGCGAGCCAACGAAATTGGCGCGGAAGTGATTCTCAAGGCGACCAAGGTTGATGGTATCTACGACAGCGACCCGATGAAGAATCCCAAGGCCAAGCGCTACCGAGAGATCGAGTATACGGTCGCCCTTCAAAAACGCCTTAAGGTGATGGATTCCACGGCGTTTTCCTTGTGTATGGACAATGAAATGCCCATCATCGTGTTCGATATCTTTAAACCCCACAATCTGAGGAAAGTGATCGCCGGCCAAAAAGTCGGCACCCTGGTGACCTCGAAGAGTTAACCCCCACCCCCTGAACTGTAAGCGATTCAAGATATGCCTGTCGACGAGATCCTATTGGAGGCCGAGGAAAAGATGCAGAAGAGCGAAGAGGTCGTCATCAAGGAGTTTACCGGTATTCGAACCGGCAAAGCTTCCCCCGGTCTTATCGAAAACATCGTGGTCGACGCCTACGGATCTCAAATGCGAATCCGTGAAATGGCGGGAATCACCACCCCAGAGCCGAGAACCCTTCTCATCCAACCCTGGGACATGGGAACCATCTCTCTGATCGATAAGGCCATTCAAAAGGCCAATCTCGGCTTGAACCCGATGGTCGACAAGAAATTCCTCCGGATCGTCCTGCCCGAGCTGAGCGAGGAACGTCGAATTGAATTCACCAAGGTCGTCCGCAAGATGGCCGAGGACGGTCGGGTGGCCGTTCGCCACGTGCGACGGGATGCCATTGATACCTTGAAGAAGGAGACCAAGTCAGGAACGATTACGGAGGACGAGCAGTCCCACGGCGAGAAACAGGTCCAGAACCTGACCGATCAATACGTCGCCAAGATTGACGAGCATATGAAGAAAAAAGAGACCGACATCATGACGGTCTGAAAGCAGCGGCTCCGTTGGGTTTCCTAAGGTGTCGCCTCAAAGCGGACCACGGTTTCCCCCGGCTTGGCGTAGCCCAACTTTTCCCGGGCCATGCGTTCGACCGCGTCCGGGTCGGTTTGCAAGGCATTGATCGAGGTCTTTAGCTGCCGGGCCACTTCTTGCTCGTAAGCGATCTTATCCTCCAGCGTGATCATCTGCCGCCGCATGCCCTCGTTCTTCTTGATGACGGGCATATACCAGAGAGAAACCACAATCGCACCAGCCGCGATGAAAAGCCCCATCGCCATCCAGGTCAGGAGGTTCCAGACACCAAATCCTTCCGATTGAGGTCTCATTGTAGAGTCTCTGCCACCGCGAAATCACGAAACGAACGCATCGGATTTCCCAGGGAAACACCCATCTTTTAATTCATTCTAGGGGGTCCTGTCCAGCTTGGACTTAAGGAGCAGCCAGACTTCTGACGCCGCCGGTATCCTTAGCCAAAGGGAAAGGCCAAAGTAGACAACGCTTGCCAAACCCAATGGGATGAAGACTCCCATGAGGCGAGCCAACAACGATTGATTTCCGAATACCGACTCGATCCCCAGTGAACTTCCCCACGCCAGCAAGGAGGCGAAGACTGCAGTCGTGGTGACAGAGAAAATCGAGCGCCTCATGTCCTCAAAGGTCAGTCGAGTGAACTTCCTACGCAGCGCATAGATCAGGAGCCCCAGATTGAGGAACGAGGAGGCGGTATTGGCCATTCCCATGCCCCCCTGCTGAAAGACGGGAATCAATTGAAAGGCGAGAATGACGTTTGTCGCCAGGCAGAACACGCTGATCCGCATCGGTGTCTTGACGTCTCCCAAGGCGAAGAAGGCGCGGGCGCAGACGTTGACCAGCGAGAAGGCAACGAGCCCCGGCACCAAGCACTTGAGGGCATACTGGCAACGGAAGGTCGCCGCGGCATCGAAGGCGCCCCGTTCGAATAAAAGGCGCACGATCGGCTCGGCTAAAACAAACATGAAAATCGAGGCTGGAAGATTCGCGAAGATCACATAGCCCATTCCTTCCTTCAATGTCTTGCGAAACTCCGGAAACTTTTTCTCCGCCGCCAAACCGCTCAGCGCCGGCAACAGGAAAGTCGCGAGCGACACCCCGATCACGCCCTGGGGGAGTTCCATCAGACGAACCGCAAACTCAAAGGACGCCACGATGTAATCGGCATGGTGGTAACCAATCCAAGTCGTCAGCAACACGTTGATCTGAAAGGCGGCGACACCCACCACTCCGGGTAGGAATCGACCCAAAATATCCTGGGTGAACGGATGCTTCCATGGCGCGATGAACTTCGGCGTGAACCCCTGCCTAACAAGCACCGGGAACTGAAAGATCATCTGGAAGAATCCTGCGATCAACACGCCAATCGCGAGCCCAAACACCTGTTCGTCAAGCGTCGCCCCCATCCTTGGGGCCAGGAAGAGAACCGCCCATATCATCACGACATTGAGCAGTGTCGAACCCAAGGCAGGGATGAAGAAGAAACCCCGCGCGTTACAAAGCCCCATCAAGACGGCGGCCCCGCAAACCATCAGAACATAGGGAGACATCACCCGCAGCAACTCCAAAAAGAGCATTGCCTTCAATCCCGCCCCCCCATACCACAGCACCAAGCTGGTCCCCAGGATGAGGATGCCGACAATCACCGTGCAGAGGCAAACCAACATCGACAGCGCGACATTGGCCGCTTCCCACATCGTTTGCTCCCCGTCCTTGACCTCTTTCTCTTTGAGGATGGGAACCAGTGCTGCCGAGAGCGCCCCTTCCCCGAGAAGCCGGCGAAACAAGTTGGGCACCTGGAAGGCAAAGAAAAAGGCACTTGCCACCCAGGTATCGCCCATGAAGCGCGCATAAACCATGACGCGAATCATTCCCAGGATCCGGCTCATCATGGTGGCCAAGCCCATCGCACCACTCGATTTGAGCATTTTCGACATCGATTCCCCCTTAGCCAGCGTTCCGGCTCACCCGCTCTGCAGGCGCCTTTCGCACATAGTGCTCGATATCAAAGTCGTCTCCTTGGCGCAGCAGACGATCCAACGTGAAGAGGGACTCAAACTCGGGGAAGAGGCAATCGCCCGAAACCTCGCGTTTCACTCGCGTGAGGAACAAATCACTGCATTGGGGTAAGGCCATACGGTAGACCTCCGCCCCGCCACATATGAAACGGATGCGATCGAGCCCACTCGGCAACTCCGCCAGCGAAGCGATCACCTGGACACCGGGGTGGGAAAATCCTCCCCGACTCAGCACAAAGGTCGTTCTGCCAGGAAGGGGGCGTCCGATCGATTCAAAGGTCCGCCTCCCCATCACCAGATCGTGTCCAAGTGTCTTAGATTTGAACCACCGGAAATCCTCTGGCAAGTGCCACGGAATCCGGTTCGCGCTTCCGATGACCCGATTGGCCGCCATCGCCACGATCGCCTGAAACCGGCAAGGCCCGTCCCACCCTGTCGTCTCTGTCATACCGCTACTGGGGCCTTGATATGAGGATGCGGATCATATTCCGAAAGCTCGAAGTCCTCGTAGACGAAATCATGAATCTCCCGGACGGCCGGATTGAGCCTCATCTTCGGAAGCGACCGCGGTTCACGCTTCAGTTGGGTCCGGGCTTGTTCCAGATGATTGGAATACAAGTGGAGATCTCCAAAGGTATGAACAAACGTCCCCGGCCGCAGCCGGCAAACCTGCGCCACCATCAGGGTCAGCAGCGCGTAGGACGCAATATTGAACGGAACGCCCAGGAACAAATCGGCGCTTCGTTGATACAACTGACAACTCAGTTCCCCTTCCGTCACAAAAAACTGAAACAAGGCATGACACGGGGGGAGGGCCATCGACTCAATCTCACCCACATTCCAAGCCGAGACCAGAAGGCGGCGACTATCGGGGTTGGTCCGGATCTGTTCGATCACTTGATCGATTTGATGAATCGAACGACCATCCGCAGTCCGCCAATCGCACCATTGCGCTCCGTAGACCCGGCCCAAATCGCCGTTGTCATCTGCCCAATCATCCCAGATGGAAACCCCGTTCTGCTTCAGGTATTCAATGTTGGTCTCCCCTTTTAGGAACCAGAGCAGTTCATGAATGATCGATCTCAGATGGAGCTTCTTCGTGGTGAGCAGAGGGAACCCATCCCCTAACATAAAGCGTGCCTGAGCCCCAAAAACAGAGATCGTTCCCGTTCCCGTACGGTCCGGCTTCACCTTGCCTTCCTCAAGGACCAGACGAAGTAAGTCTTGATATGCTCGCATCGCAAACTCTAGGACGGGGCAACCGCCGACGCTCAACCCTCAGCCGAGCGGAGTTCCCGTTCGACCACTGATTTCTCAACCATCTCTTCCAACCGAAATCTCAAGCGAACCCTCAGCCACCACAATCCTCTAAGACAGGCCCCCGATGAAGAACAGCACCGATCGCTAATCCCCGGTGCGCTTGACCGACGCCTCCATTCAGTCTCCCGGTTCACGACCACAAAACGTGCGCCTCTTCGAGTGATAGCTTGCAAAAAATAAAGCAAAGCCACAAGCAAACGCGTCGAATGATTCCGACGGGCGCGCCGCAGCGCGACCTGGGAACCCGATCCAGGTCGAGACGCCAATTGCAACCTCCATGGCACCAGCCCCCAACCCGTGGAATCCTGGAATCACGGCTCCCTGAACCCAAAGGGAAACGTTTGGCGATTCCGAGGGGGACACGAGATCGAGTCAATCAGAATTGACACACCAGGCCAAACGATCCCAAATCCTCGGAAACCGGTTCCAACCGAAGCACTCCCGACAACCCCATCATGCCAGACCCTATGCCCGTCTTTCCCCAAACACGATCCTGCTTTGCCTGCGGCCACGAGAATCCTATTGGCCTGGATCTGACCTTCCAACGCGACGGGGACCAGATCCACACCCGTTGGATCCCCTCAACCCATCATACTGGATTCGCCGAGACGGTTCACGGTGGCCTGATCGCAACCGTCCTGGACGAAATCATGGCCTGGACTTGTGGGGTACTGGGAGGCCGGTTCGCCTATTCCGTCGATATCAACATCCGTTACACCCACCCGCTGATACCTGGGACAACAGCCACGGGAGTGGGCACACTGATCGAGAATCGAAAGAAAAAAATCTTCCGCACTGAAGCGCGCCTCCTTCACGAGGACCAAGAGATCGCCCATGCGACAGGGAAATACCTTGCCGTCAAGACCGATGTGGAGGAGCGGCTTTGGAATGAATTTGGCCCGGACGCGGCGGTTCTCAAACAACTCCGTACATCCTGAGATCAAATCCGATCTAGTCCTCCCGTTTCGACGCACCCCGTGGGGGGAAATTGCCCTGGGAGGGAGGGTCCCCAGGAGGGGTCAAGAACTGCTGCGCATTGCGCTTGAGGAATTCTAGGAACACGGTCAC
Organism: Verrucomicrobia bacterium UBA2970; assembly: GCA_002348345.1. GTDB lineage: Bacteria > Verrucomicrobiota > Verrucomicrobiia > Limisphaerales > AAA164-E04 > UBA2970. The sequence continues at coordinate 13,171 of DEAY01000418.1, read as the reverse complement.
TTGCTCAAACCCCGCAAGTTCGGCTTGCTCACCTGGGGTCAGGCGAGTCTGGGCCGCTTTCGATTCCAATCGGATGACCCGCTCGCACTCGCGATCTCCGAACCTCAGTCGCAACACCGAACGAGCCGAAGTCGTCGACCAGCCCCCAACAGACACGGGAAGCTCATCCTGGCCTGCGGACAGTCCCATTGACGATTCTTTCTTTGGCTTTTCTTGAGTCACAGTTGCTCCCCCGCACTTAACAAACCGCAACCGCCGTAGCCTGTCTAGACCCGTTTTGCCCGGCGTCGGATGATAGGGCAATATGTCGCCTTCTCGTTCCGATTATGGGCGAAAACCGGCCCCGATCAATGGAACTTTTATCCGTCAACTCCACCCTATAAGCGACGTCATAATTCAAGCTCTTGATGGCCCCGTTGGAATTGGCATTGCGCGGGGCTCGTCCTCATGGCATTCCTACCGGACTACTCAACCACTCACACGAACCATGAACTGGATCGACCAATCTCCTCGTCTCCGGGGCCTTCTCTCCCTCACCCACCTGAGTCTACTCCTCACCCTGGGAGCAGGGGAGAGACCGCCAAATGTGATCGTAATCCTCACCGATGATCAGGGCTGGGGCGATCTCAGCCTCAACAGCAACCCCAACCTTAAAACCCCCAACATTGATTCGCTTGCCCAGGAGGGAGCGGCCTTCGACCGGTTCTTCGTCTGCCCCGTTTGCTCGCCCACCCGGGCTGAATTCCTCACTGGCCGGTATCACCTTCGAGGCGGCGTCTACAGCACCTCGGCAGGGGGAGAGCGACTCGACCTCGACGAGCGCACCATTGCCGACGCATTCCGCGCCCAAGGCTACGCCACGGGTGCCTTTGGAAAATGGCACAATGGCATGCAGTATCCCTACCACCCCAACGGCCGCGGCTTCGACTATTTCTATGGTTTCTGTTCCGGGCACTGGGGAGACTATTTTAGTCCCCCCTTGGAAGAGAATGGAAAGCTTGTCACGGGAACCGGGTTCCTTGTCGATGACATCACCGACAAGGCGATTGATTTCATTCGTCAACAAGAGAAGGCCCAAAAACCCTTCTTTGCCTATCTCGCCTACAACACGCCTCATTCCCCCATGCAAGTTCCCGATCCTTACTGGAACCGCTTCAAGGACAAAGCGCTCAAGGTCCGTCATCGTGAACCCGAACGGGAAAACATCGAGCACACCCGCGCCGCACTCGCCATGTGTGAGAACATCGACTGGAACGTGGGTCGCCTGAACCGAGAACTGGAAGCCCTCGATCTCGCGCCCGAGACGATTGTGGTCTTTTTTTGCGATAACGGGCCCAACGGGTCTCGTTGGAACGGCGGAATGAAAGGACGAAAAGGGTCGACGGATGAAGGGGGGGTGAGGAGTCCTTTGTTGATCCGATGGCCGGGACAAATCAAACCAGGGCTGATCATCCCCCAAATCGCAGCGGCCATCGATTTGCTCCCAACGCTCACCGACCTCGCCGGCTTTCCCGCACCCCGGCCCAAGCCGCTCGACGGCATGAGCCTCAAACCCCTCCTCCTCAATCACGCCACAACCTGGCCCCGCCGTCTCATCTTTTCCCATTGGCGCAACCGGACCAGCGTCCGCTCGCACCAATATCGTCTCGACCATGAGGGACGCCTGTTCGACCTCGGCAAGGATCCTGGTCAACGAACCAACCTTGGCGATCAAGCCCCCGAAGCCTTCGAAGCACTCAGCCAGGCCCTCTCCTCTTGGAAGGCGGCGCTCATCCCCCTATCCCCTCCCGAGTTTCGTCCCTTCCCTATCGGACACCCGGACGCCATCTACACCCAAATCCCGGCCAGAGACGGCATTCCTCATGGCAAGATCAAACGCTCAAATCGGTTCCCCAACTGTTCCTTCTTCTCCAACTGGACGAGCACCGACGATTATATCTCCTGGGACACCGAAGTAGTGGAACCTGGCCGATTTGAAGTCGACCTCCACTACACCTGCGCTCCCGAGGATCTGGGAGCCGAACTCCGTTTGGAGTGGCAGGGCCAGCATCTCGACGTGACCATCACAGAGGCCCATGATCCTCCCCTCCGCGGAGCCGAACATGATCGGGTCAAGCGAATCGAATCCTACATCAAATCGTTCAAGCCGGTCCGCTTGGGGACCATTTTCCTCCATCCGGGGCGGGGGTCGCTCGAGCTCCGTGCGACCAAGATTCCGGGAAAGAAGGCCATTGACATGCGTCTCCTCATGTTTAAGCGCATTCCTTAGGCGCCTCCTCTTTCTTGACAACGATCGACGTCCAGGCGAGCCGGCACGTAGCGAGACTGCCCCAGGAATCAAACGATTCCCGGCAGCGCCTTGAGATTCTTCCCGTGGGATCCATGCCGAAGGCCATCCCGAGCCCCTTCCAAGGGTTCCTCTGATCCCCAGGGCAAGAACACTTGCACCCCGGCGCCACTCGTTCTAGGTATTGGCCCTCTTGAGGTATGAGTGAAAACGAATTAGCGACCCTTCAACGACGGGCGGACGTCGCTCCCTGGCAACTGGCCCTGGCCCAGCGGATCGAAAGTCTGCCAATCCAGATCGCCGTCACCACCCTCATCATCCTCAACGCCATCGTCCTGGGACTGGACACCAGCGAGCAAGCCCACCGGGTCCTCGGCAACTGGATCGGCATCGTTGACCACATCTGTCTCGGGTTTTTTGTGCTCGAGCTCGGTCTCAAGCTGGCCGCCTACCAGGGCCTCTTCTGGCGGAGTGGTTGGAATCTCTTCGATGCACTCGTGGTAGGCATCGCCCTCTTTCCCGGAGCGGGCCCCTGGGCTGTGCTCCGATCCCTGCGCGTCCTCCGCGTCCTGCGCCTCTTCACCGTCGTGCCCCAGATGCGCCAGGTGGTTGCGGCCTTCATCCAGGCGATTCCCGGACTCTCCTCGGTGATGGCGGTGATGGGAATCTTCTTTTATACGGCGGCCGTTCTGGCCACCAATCTCTTTGGGGAACAGCACCCCGATTGGTTTGGAACAATTGGGAAGAGCTTCTACACCCTCTTCCAGATCATGACGCTGGAGAGCTGGTCGATGGGTATTGTCCGTCCCGTGATGGCCTCCCAACCCTGGGCCTGGGCGTTCTTCGTTCCCTTCATCATCATCGCGACCTTTACCATTCTCAACCTCTTCATCGGGATCATCGTCTCGACCATGCAAGAACTCGCGTCAATGCCGGATCCAAGAGCACCCGCGAAGAATCTCCAACATCTCGTCCACCGCATGGAATCGGACCTACAGGAGCTCAAACGACACATCGAGAAGTAGCCTTCATGCTTCGAATCAAGCAAGGCTTATCTATGGCAAGGTTGCCCCGAAACCGAGGCCAATCAAAGCCCGCCCGCTAGGCATCTCCCGGCATGCGAAGGCGTTCCACCTGCGCTTCAACCTCCGGCGGCGGAGCCGGGGTGAAGCGACTCACCGCAATCGCGACCACGAAGTTGAGGACCATCCCTACCGTACCTATCCCTTCTGGGCTGATCCCCAGCCACCAGTCCTCGGCGCTCGCACCGGGCTGGATCGCCTTGAAGTATACAATATATCCCGCCGTGAAGAGGATCCCGGCCAACATGCCACAAATTGCACCCTCGCGAGTGGTTCGCTTGCTAAACACCCCGAGAATGATGATCGGAAAGAAACTGCTTGCGGCCAACCCAAAGGCAAACGCGACGACCTGAGCCACAAAACCCGGTGGGTTGATCCCAAAGTAACCCGCAATCACGACCGCGCCGCCTGCGGCGATGCGGGCATAGGTCAATTCGGCGCGCTCACTCATCTGCGGGTTGAGGATCCGTTTTCCAAGGTCATGCGACAACGAAGACGATATCACCAAAAGGAGTCCCGCCGCCGTCGACAGTGCAGCCGCCAGGCCTCCAGCCGCCACCAAAGCCACGACCCAGGCCGGAAGGTTGGCGATCTCTGGGTTCGCAAGTACCATGATATCGCGATCGACATACAGTTCGTTCCCGTTGGCCGTGGTCTCATTGCTCAAGCGAGGCTCGCCCGAAGGGCCCAAAACGGGCTCCCCATTGTCATCTTGAGACACCATGGGCTTCCCGACAAAAGCCGAGCCTGGACCATACTGAATCAACCCGTCGCCATTCTTATCGACCCAGGCGATGAGCCCCGTCTGCTCCCAACTCTGATACCACTGCGGCCGCTGGGTGTAGGACCGCTCGTGGAGCGTCTGGATCAAATTAACCCGGGCAAACGTCGCCACTGCCGGCGCACAGGTGTAGAGTAACCCGATGAACAAAAGAGCCCAAAACGCACTCCACCGCGCCGCCCGAACACTCTTTACGGTGTAGAACCGAATGATCACGTGGGGCAATCCCGCGGTCCCAACCATGAGGGCCAGGGTGATGGCAAAGACATCGATCATGGACTTGTTCCCTTCGCCAAAGGCTCCGGTGTATTCCGGGAATCCCAGATCGCGATGAATCTGGTCGATGGCCTCGAGCAGATAAACACCCGCTCGCTCCCCCGAGTTGATGGCGGATCCGAAGCCGATCTGAGGAACCGGGTTGCCGGTCATCTGATAGGAAATGGCCACTGCTGGGATCAAGTAAGCGATAATGAGAACCGTATACTGCGCCACCTGTGTGTAGGTGATCCCCTTCATCCCGCCCAAGGTGGCGTAAACGAAGACCAGCACCATCCCGATCACCACCCCGGTATTGATATCGACCTCCAGAAACCGTGAAAACACCACTCCCACCCCCCTCATCTGTCCCGCCACGTAGGTGAACGAGACAAAAACGGCACACACCACCGCCACCACGCGCGCCACATTCGAGTAATACCGATCGCCCACGAAGTCCGGCACCGTAAACTTCCCGAATTTGCGCAGATAGGGAGCCAGAAGCAGCGCCAGCAGCACGTATCCCCCGGTCCAGCCGATCAGGTAGACCGAGCCCGTATACCCCATGAAGGAAATGAGGCCGGCCATTGAGATAAAGGATGCGGCGCTCATCCAGTCCGCGCCCGTCGCCATCCCATTGAACACGGCGGGAACGCCCTGTCCTGCCACATAGAACCCGGCCGTGCTCCGAACCCGGGTGGCGATGGCGATGCCGATGTAGAGCGCGAAAGACAGTCCAACGATGAGATAAGTCCAGGCTTTGATATCCATCCTTAACGGTCCTCCCCCACCCCGTGTTTGCGATCGAGCCGGTCCATCATCAACGCGTAGACAAGAATCAGAACGATAAAGACGTAGATCGTGCCCTGTTGGGCGAACCAAAACCCGAGAGGAAAGCCGGCGAGCTGGATTTCGTTCAACGGTTCCACGAAAAAGATGCTCAACACGCAACCCGATCCGAACCAGAGGCACAAGAGAACGCCTAAGATTCTGAGATTGGCCCGCCAGTAAGCGCTCGAATTCGTGCCCTGTTCTTCCTTTGCTTGCTCGTTCATATACGCGTTGGAATGCGGAGGATTTATCAGCTTGGCAGCGAGAAGGCAATCCCCACCTCACGCTCCAAAAACATGAAAGGGCCTCAAATCCTCCTCAACCACTCAACCCAACGCCACGGCCCCTCACGCCGTCGCCACGGCAACCCCAAACTCCCGGGGCTCCCGGAGTGTCTCTCGACTTGCCGCCGCCTCTATCCGCCCTCCGATGGATTCAGACGCCGAACGATCTCGTTTTCGTCGGGAAACTGATCACCCTGGGCCCGCTTGTCCCAACAGACCTCGCCCCCCGATGAGACAATGAAATCCCCTCGCCCCCCGGGAACCAATTCCGTCTTCCATCCCGCATAAGCCCTCTCAATGGCAGCCGCCAAACTGGCGGCTTTAGGCTTGTAGTTTCAAACAACGCAATACTCGATTCGAACTGTTTTCATGACTCTTGTTGCTCTGCTAGCCGCTATCGCAGCACATCCAGTCAGCGGTGACGACCCATTTCTCGGCAACTTTTCCATTGGTCGAATCGCAATCCGGAGTAGACTCTGCCACCAACAAGATGCCGACCCCTCACATGAACTTCCTGATTCGTCGCGCCGCGTGGGCGCTCTCGCTGATCCTTCCCCTCACGTCGCTCTTGGCCGCAATCAATCCCTTCTCTGAAGGCGTCCGTCGCGACCCACCTCGAAGCCCCTCAGACCAACAAAAGGCGTTCAAGCTTCCTCCCGGCTTCAAGATCGAACTCGTGGCCTCCGAGCCCGAGATCGCCAAGCCAATGAATCTTGCCTTTGATGTCGAGGGCCGCCTCTGGGTCACCGATTCCTACGAGTATCCCTACGCTGCTCCGCTCGATCAGCCGGGTCGGGATAGCATCAAGGTGCTCACCGACACCAATGGCGACGGCCGCTTCGACAAGATCGACACCTTTGCCGAGGGACTCAACATTCCGATCGGTCTCTATCCCTACAAGAACGGGGTCATCGCCTGGAGCATTCCCAACATCACCTATTTCGAGGACAGCGACCATGACGGAAGATCGGATCGCCAAACCCACCTCTTCGGACCGCTGGGCTACGAGAGAGACACACACGGAATGAATTCATCCTTTACTCGTGGATTCGACGGCTGGCTCTACATCACCCACGGCTTCAACAACAACACCACCATTGCCGGCAGCGACGGCCACACCTTCTCGATGAACTCAGGGAACACCTACCGCGTGCGCCTCGACGGCTCGCGGGCGGAACCCTTCACCTTCGGTCAGGTGAACCCCTTCGGAATGACCCTCGATTCCCTCGGTAACCTCTACACCTCGGACTGTCATAGCATGCCGGCCTACCTCTTGATCCGGGACGCCTACTATCCCAGCTTCGGTAAACCTCACGACGGCCTGGGCTTCTGTCCGAAGATCATGAGCCACAGTCACGGATCCACCGCGATTGACGGTGTCGTTTACTACCCGGACGATCAGTGGCCGGCCGAATATCAGGACAATGTCTTCATCGGAAACGTGATGACCAGCCGCGTCAACCGGGATACCTTGATCGAAGTCGGATCCGGCAAACAGGCCCGAGAAGAGAAGGATTTTATCGAGAGCCAAGATTCCTGGTTCCGCCCCGTGAACATGCAATTCGGACCCGACGGGTCGCTCTACATCGCCGACTTCTACAACCGCATCATCGGCCACTACGAAGTGCGCCTCGATCATCCGGGCCGGGATCGACACCGGGGACGCCTGTGGAAAGTTTCCTATCAGGGGATGCCCGGCCATCCCCCTCAGATCGAAAAACGCTTTGATCTTCGAAAGCTCTCCCTCGAGGGGATCTATGAGGAACTGGACCACCCCAACCTCGTCCGACGGCAATTGGCGATGAACTACCTCGTCGATGAAATCGGCCCCACGGCGGGAGGGATCGCCCACTCGATCGTCGCCGGTTTGCAACCCTCAAGCTGGCGCCAACGAGTGCACTCCCTCTGGATCCTGCACCGTCTTGAGAAACTGGAGCCTGGTTTCCTTCAACGCGCTTGCGCGGATGCCGCCCGCGAAGTTCGCGTCCACGCCATGCACGTTCTCTCAGAAACCCCGACCTGGACTCCGCTTTATTCCCGCCTCGCAAGCGCCGGCTTGCGGGACCCCGACTTCAACGTGCGCCGGGCAGCGGCCGATGCCTTCACGACACATCGCTTCGCAGACCACATCGCCCCCCTATTGGAAGCCCTGCGGGTCACCACGGATCGGACTCCCCATCTTCGCCATACCCTCCGAATCGCGTTGCGCCACCAACTTCGAGACGAGGCGTCCCTCCGGCGTCTGGCGTCCCTCCCTCTAGCATGGGAGGACCGATCTGCCATTGCCGATGTCGCGATCGCGATCCCCTCGTCCGCCGCCGCCCACGTGCTCCTCCAGTATCTCACCAGGAACGACTCGACGCCGGCTGACCTAAATCGTTTTGCCACCCATATCGCAAGGCACAGCCCCGCCGAGGAGCTGGCGCGGCTTCCTCAAATCATTGGTGCGCATCCTTCGATCTCGACGCAGCAGGAAGCGACCCTCTACCGGACGATCGCCACCTCAGCCCAGCAGCGAGATCTGTCCCTCCCATCCAGCGTCAACCGTTGGGGAACCCAACTTGCCGAAGCCCTGCTGGAAGAGAGTCAAGCGAACAACCACGGTTGGCGTTTTTCCGGAATTCCGGGCATGGTTACCACGGACATCCCCTGGATCCGGCAGGTCCGTAGGAGCGCCGATGGCGACGACACATCCGTCTTTCTCTCAAGCCTCTCGCCGGGCGGGGAATCAAATACCGGCGTGGCCCGCTCGCCAGAGTTCTCCATTCCGGGACGGCTCCGCTTCTTCATTGCCGGTCACGACGGGTTTCCAGAACGAGCCGCTCAGGGTCGGAACCATCTTCGCCTCCGTTTAACGGACTCCGACGAGATCATCGCCCAAGCGGATGCTCCCCGCAACGATACCGCCCAACAGGTCGATTGGGATCTGAGTCCCTACCAAGGTCGACGGGGCGCCCTCGAGCTGACCGACGGCGATAACGCGGGTGCCTTCGCCTGGTTGGCCGTCGGCCGTTTCGCGCCCGAGATTGTTCCGCTCCCGAGCCAATCCCCCCAAGACCGATCCCGCGACCTGGTCCTGGCCGCGCAAGTGGCAGCTCAGCAGCCCCGTTCAAGCCTTGCCCGGCGCATTCAGAAGGACCTCATCAGCACCCCGATTCCGCCACTCACCAAGGCGCGAATGGCAGAGCCCCTCTCACGCACACTGCCCAGTCCCTTGGCCATCGCACTGGCAAAGCGGATCGCCGACGTGGCGATGACCGAGGATCAGCGGCAAGAGATCCTTCGGACCCTCTTTTCCGACTCGCTCTCCGACCGAGCGGATGAACTGGCCCAATCCCTGATCATCACCTTGCCCGCCACCAGCCAGGTGGCCTTCATGGACGACGTGGCCACGAACCGCAAGGGCACCGAACTGATTCTTCGCTGGGTTCGCCAGGGAGCCCTTCATCCCTCGACCCTCCAGGTGCCGCAAATCGCCAATCGATTTCGCCTTCAGGGCAGCGAGTTGGAATCACAGCGACAGCAGTTGGTCGAGGGGCTCAAGCCCATCACCATCGATCTCACCAAGAGAATCCGGAGCCTCGCCTCCCAACTGCTGGTCAAGCCAGGCAATCCCGCACCTGGCAAAGTCCTCTTCGAGCAAGCCTGCCAGGTCTGTCACCAGATCAACGGTCAGGGAGCACTGGTGGGCCCCCAACTAGACGGGATTGGAAACCGCGGCGTGGAGCGCCTCCTCGAGGATCTCCTGGATCCGAACCGCAACGTGGATGCTGCCTTTCATCCCCAATCCCTCTCCCTGGAAAACGGTGAGGTGCTCTCTGGACTCTTCCGGCGCGAGGAGGGTAATCAACTGATCCTGGTGAACGCGGCTGGGGCCGAGTTTTCGGTCCACAAAGAGGCCGTTCAGGAGCGAACGACCCTGACACAATCCCTCATGCCCGACAATTTCGGCGATCTCCTCGAGGACCAAGCCCTCCTCGATTTGGTCACTTTCTTGCTCTCTTCAGGGAATTAGGTCTGCCAATGATGGCTTGCCCTTCAAGCCCGCTGCGTTCGAGTGTTGCCGCCCAGGCCCCGAATTCCGAGATTCAAACCAAAAGGTCCCGAGAAACCTGATGAGGCCAGTCACCCCCTTCCCCGAGCATCCGAAAGCTGGCCGCTCGCTCCTCGCATTCGAACGAGACTTGCCCCCCTGGGGACCGTCTTTGATCTTGCTCCTCTGCGCGGTGACGAACGCCCTCGGCGCCTCGTCTCCGCTCGAGGTGACGCTCTCGCTCGATGCCGGACTTCGCGCCCACCTGCACTGGGAACCGCTTCCCCATCCGGCGCTCTACACCGTCGAATCAACCGACTCTCTGGACCAGGTCTGGAAATCCGTGCCACCGGCCGGTCAGTGGCCAATCGAAGGAACCGAGTTCGTCGATCCCAGAGCTAGCTTTCTCCCCGCACACCGTTTCTACCGTGTCGTTGCCGAGACCATCCCTGAGCCTACTCGCGCCGCGCTCATTTCTTTCAGGCAGGAAGACAGCCTTTCGCCCGATCAGGTCCTGGACTGGGCCGAACGAATCGGCATCACGGGGATTGCCGGCGAGGTGGGCGTGACGCTCTACTCGGTCCTTTACGAAACCATCGATGCCCAAGGACGACAAACCGTCGCGTCGGGAGGAGTCGTGATTCCAAGCGAGACGGACGCCCCCCTTCCGCTCTTTAGTTTTCAACACGACACCGTTCTGGATCGCGAGAATGTTCCCTCGCGATTCCGCTTTGATTCGCTGGAATCGCTGATGCCGATCTTCGCGGCCTCTCAGGGGTTTGTGGCGGCCGCTCCCGATTACCTGGGGCTTGGGGATTCCCCGGGCTTCCACCCCTACTTGATCGCCAATGCGGCGGCCAATGCCGTCGTCGATCTGCTTCCGATTGCCGCGGAGATCGCCAACGCGGAGGGCTTCGAGACGCTCGGGGAAGTCTACCTCATGGGCTATGGCGAAGGGGGCTTTGCCACCATGGCCGCTCACCGGGAACTCGAATCCGATCCGGACTCAAGTCTCGAAGTGATCGCCTCCGTTCCAATGGCCGGTCCCTACGATCTCTCGGATCTCTTTCTCTCCTCCATGCTCGATGAGAATCTGGACCATCCCAATCCCTTCATCTTCCCCTACTGGGTCCGGGCCTACGACGACGTCTACGATCTCTACGATGATCCCCTTGAAGTCTTTACTCGATCCGTGACCACCCGCGCTCTCCCGCGGATGAACGGCCGCACCGACGGCGAAGCGATGAATCAACTCCTCCCATCCTCCCATCCACGCAGCCTTCTCCAAGACCGCTTTGTCCTCTCCTTGAGCGCCGAATCAGAACACCCTTTCCAAATCGCTTTGCAAAGAAACAACGTCTATGACTGGAAGCCCCGGGCCCCCATCCGGATGTATCACTGTGACGCGGACCTGACCTTCACGAAATCCCACTCAGAGAAGGCCCTCGACGCCTTCTTTGCCAACGGCTCCAACGCCGGGGAACTCATCGACCCCATTCCCTCGCTCAATCACGCCGAATGTGACGGCGTCAGTTTCACCAGCGCGATGATCTGGATTAACCGCCAGCGCAACTAGGGGCCCTCGTTCCAGTAGACGTTGACGTTCTTCGTCTTGCGGCCCGCCGCGATGATATCCAAGCGACCGTCCTGATTCAAATCGGCCAGCTTCAAATCCTCACAAGCCATGGTATTGTGATCAATCACGGAAACCTCCCATTGGTCCCCGGATTCATTGGGCGTAAAGAGCTTGATCCCTACCGGCGTGTTCCCCCGCATCGCACGCCATCCCACAACCACCTGATCGCGCCCGATTCCCGCCAGATCACCACAGGCAACGGCATGCCCGTCATTGAGGGTGTCGTCAATGACCCGTCGCGACCAGGGCTCGGCCGCCGCACCGTTCTTGGGCTGATAAATCACCACCGACTTCCCGTGCATGGGTTCAACGGCGGCCACAAACGATCGCCCCGCTCCCAAGGAACCCTTTCGAACCTCTCCCGCCCCTCCACCCTGGTCATCGCCGATCATGCGCAGCGCCATGCCGCCATCGACCCAGTTTGACACAAAGACGCCTTCCTTGCCCCCGATCAAAAACTCGCTTGCCGAGTCCTCGTCCCACTGTCCCGGATCAAAGTTATGGGTCATGTGCAGATCGCCATTGATCAATCGAGTCTCCCATGGATCGCGTGGGTTCTCCGGGACGGCGTAGGCCAGCAATTTGACACCGGCTCCTTCTCCCCCCTTGTTTCCCCGACCATGCAAAGGGAGGACGAGAAGCTCCCATTCATCCCGCCAATTCTTGGCCCAATGCATTCGATGGACCGTCGGTTCGTGATGAAGCGCGACGGGGGTCCATTTCTGCCGACGGTCCTCAGGGGGAATGAGGTAGTGAACGCTGCCGCTCTGCTGGGTATCCCCGGGATTCCAACCGGCTCCCACGGCGATTTCGGCTTTTCCATCGCCATCCAGATCCTGGGCCGCGAGACAGACATGATCCCGTTGGGTCAGGTTCTCGGCGATGACATGCTTGGCCCAGGAAGGATTCTGATACCACACCACTTGATCTTTATCGACCAAGAGAATGTCCTCCCGTCCATCCCCATTGACATCGGCAATGGCCAGGCCATAACCGATCTTGATCCCGGGATCGATGACCTGGGTTCTGAACTTCGGGGCACCGAGGAGGGGCAGCAGGGGCCAACACGCGCAAACGAAAAACGCAACAAAAAGGGAGAAGGGGGCTGTCTTCATGGTCAATCGGTCCGTTCCAAGCGGAGAATGTTTCAATCGGGATCGCCTAAACCCTACCGAACCCGACCCCGCTGCCAACCTCTTTTCGGGACAATCAACCAGGGAGATCGGTTCAACCAGGGGAGGCCACATCCCGAATGGTGAGTGATCTGCGAATCACTAGGTACCTCAACACGGTTCGATCCACGCATAGAAACGCCAAGCTCATACCGTCAAACATCAGTCAAGATGAGGCCAGGTCAAGAGTGCTATGAATCGACCAGGAACACCGTTTTTCCCAACGAGGGTCACCCTCCGAGACGCATACCGAAACCCTCAATGACAGAAGGCTTTCGGATTATGGGAGCGGCTGTTCAATCACCACACCGTTCAAAAGGCCGCTTTCACTGATCAGGTCGCGGAACCGTGCCCCGGAAATGAATCAAGCCCCAAACGATTGGTTGCATCTGCAGCCGGTCTCGCGGTGATGACCATGGTTGGATTCGCGTTTCGAGATCCCCTCCACCCCGCAAAGCCCCTGCTAAACAAAGCCCGATCTAAAAGGATTGAAATGACAATTGGCCCGCTGGCTGATGAGGGCTAATCCTTGAATCAGATCCAAGTCGTGCGCCACCCACTTCAAGGATCAAACCTACTGATCCACTAGGGTGTCTCCGACACCGAATCTTCATCGATCCCGAGTCGTCTATGTGTTCCCCCGGGCGTGCCGCCGCCAGACCGCGAAGGCCAGAGCGCCCATCCCAAAACAGACCGCAGTGGTCGAGGGCTCCGGAACTGCCGCGATTTGAATAGACGTTCGAGAGATATAGCTTGTCTGACCGACCGTGGGCGCCCCCAGGGTGATCGTATCATGGACATTCACATCAC
>DEAY01000128.1 GCA_002348345.1 Verrucomicrobia bacterium UBA2970 | reverse complement strand
AAATCCTGACCTACCTCGATCTCCCGGCGGGACTCATCGAGATGACCCTGAATAGTGATGATGGGTTCAAGATCAGCATCAGCCCGGGAGATCCGCGGGATCAGTTCGGCTTGACCGTTGGCCAATTCAACGGGGGCCGCGGAGCGGCGGACAGTAACATGAAATTCGTCATCGAAGAAGCCGGTGTCTATCCCGCCCGTTTGATCTGGTACGAAGGGGGCGGCGGTGCCAACGCCGAATGGTCCGTCCGTCGAGCCTCGGATCGAGAGCGGATTCTCGTCAACGACCGCGATTCCGAAGGCCATGTCAAAGCCTACCGAAGCGCTCAGGGTGGATCGCCGCCCTACGCGAGCGCCGTTTCACCGGCACCCGGTGCCGAGAACATCGATGCCAACGCGGGAATTCATGTCGTGATCCAGGACGGTGCCACCAAGGTGGATAGCGGATCTGTATCGGTCTCAGTCGACGGCGCGGCCGTCAATGCGGACGTGAGCCAAAGCGGTGGCGCCACGACGGTTGCATGGGAGAATTCCAGTCTCTTCGCCCCCCTTTCCAAGCACATGGTGGAAGTGGGCTACAGCCACGGAGGCACGGCAGTGACTCGGTCCTGGTCATTCACCGTTGCAGATTACGCCACGCTTGATTGCGAAACGGGAACGACACCGGGTTCCGGATCTAGTTCCGGTTTCAACTTCATCATGCACCAGGTTGACCAAGGCCGGGCCAACACCATCAAGGCGGCCGAAGATCAACTGGCAGGTCTGCTCGTCGATGCGGATGGGAACAAGGCTGAGAATGTCGCCGATCCAACCAGCGGAACGATCGACGGCATCATCAACTTCGATCAGGACGGCGCTGACGTCGGTAACTTCACCGCCGACAACGACTACCTCGACGACTTCATTCCCGGCATCCCCGGGTTGACTGCATCGACCGATAACATCACGGGTGAGTTCACCGCCTTCGTGGAGTTCCCTGAAGCCGGTTGGGTCACCATGGGCGTCAATAGTGACGATGGCTTCGAGGTCAGCAATGGCCTCTCCGGTGAGCGTGATGCCCCGGCCCTGGGTGGCTTCAACGGAGGTCGCGGTTCCGCCGATACCATCTTCGGATTCGTGGTTCCCGCACCGGGTGTCTATCCCCTCCGCCTCATCTGGTACGAGGGCGGCGGCGGCGCCAACGTCGAATGGTTCTCGGTAAACGGCGACGGTGAAAAGATTCCCGTCAACGCCAAGGGCGGTCTCAGTGCTTATCGCAAACGCAGCGACAAGAAAATCGACTGCCCGGATGAGCCCGTGGTCGTCGAACCGCCGGTGGTCGTACCTCCGGTCGTCGTGCCGCCCATTGTGCTGCCACCTGTTCCCGGTGCCGGCGGGGCAGTCAGTGGTATCACCCGGGGCGCTGATGGGAAGATCACCATCGACTTCACTGGAACCTTACAATCTTCCGATACGGTTAACGGAGCCTACGCCCCCGTCGCCGGGGCGTCCTCACCGTTCACGGTCGATCCATCCGGAAGTGCGAAGTTCTACATCGCTCGATAGGGATACAAGAAGTAACAGATTGGAATGCATGGAGACCGAGGCAGAGGCCTCGGTCTCTTTTTTTGGAGCCCTGGGTTTGGGGAATCTGATCGATTTCCCAACTTAACCCAGCTCCCCCGGACAAGAAGATTTCCCCGACGCTTGATCGGGGCACGACGTCCCTCCCCCTGCGTGCTGAGCGATTCACCAAAAAAACCCTTGTCCCGCCTCCCATGATCCCCGACAACAGGCCCGAACCCTTGTTACGCTGATCCCGTTAAGTCCCATGAATCGTTTCTCTCGTCCCATCCTCATTGCCGCCGTCCTGGTTTCGCTCGGAACCGTCCTTCAAATCAAGGCTGCCGACCTCCCAAACGTCCTGGTGATCATGGCTGATGATTGCACCTACAATGATCTCGCGGTGTATGGAGGACGCAACGCGAAGACACCCCAGATCGACCGACTCGCCCGTCAGAGTCTCGTTTTTGATCGAGCTTATCTCGCCGAGGCCATGTGCCAACCTTGTCGCGCGGAACTCTTCTCGGGACAATTCCCACTTCGAAACGGATGTGCTTGGAACCATTCTGCGAGCCGACCGCTGACCCGGAGTGTCCCCCACCATCTCCGCCCCCTCGGTTACCGGGTCGGTCTCGCGGGCAAAGTTCACGTCAAGCCCGCGCCCGCCTTTCCCTTTGAATCCGTCCCGGGCTTCGATCCCAATTGTGTCCGCAATCCAACTCGGAACCACGATCTCGCCGGAATTCGGGAGTTTATCTCACGATCGCCCGACCAGCCCTTTTTTCTCACTGTCGCCCTGGTCGAGCCTCACGTGCCTTGGGTCATGGGAGATCCAGAGCAATACCCGGTGAAGGAGCTCGAGTTACCTCCCCACATCGCGGACACGCCACGCAGCCGGGACGCGTTTTCGCGCTACCTGGCGGAGATCACCTACATGGATTCGCAAGTCGGAGAGATTCTGGAGGTTCTGAAGGCGAGCGGGCAGTCGAACCGAACCCTGGTTCTTTTTACCTCCGAGCAAGGCGCACAGTTCCCCGGATGCAAATGGACCAATTGGGATACCGGAGTCCACACGGCACTGATCGCCCGCTGGCCGGGACAAGTCCCAGCAGGCTCCCGAACCTCGGCCATCGTCCAGTATGCCGATGTGCTCCCCACGATCATCGACGCGGCGGGCGGAAGGATCGACAGGAGCATCTTCGACGGTTCCAGTTTTCTGTCGGTTCTCCTGGGAGAAGAGAGCGAGCACCGTCCCTTCGCCTACGGCATCCACAACAACCTCCCGGAAGGACCCTCCTACCCGATTCGAACCGTGACCGACGGGGACTACCGCTACATCCGCAATCTCAAACCCTCCGAGATGTATATCGAAAAGCACCTGATGGGCTGGACGGGTGAAGGGCAACTCAACAATCCCTACTGGCAAAGCTGGGTCCGGGACACATGGAAGGATGAGCGGACCTACCGCTTGGTCAAGCGGTACCTGTTCCGCCCGGCTGAGCAACTCTATCACACGACTGAGGATCCCTACGAAATGAACAACCTCTCGGACTCTGCGGAACATCGATGGATTCGGGAGCGTCTGAGTGACCAGCTCGATCAATGGATGGCCGAACAAGGCGATCCCGGGGCACTCGAGGATACCACGGAAGCCCTGGAAGCCGCGCGACGAGGCCAACACCTCTATTTTCGCCGCCCCTAGCATTGTGAACAATCCCATCTGTCCGCCTGCCAATAAGCGGGCGTTCAGATCCAAGTGATCCGGGATTGCCAACCGCTGGGTGGCCATGTTTCAATCCCTAGCAAACTCTTATCCAAGCCGCATCCAATCCACAACGTCATGAAAGGTAATCGAAGAAGTTTTCTGAGCAGCGGCGTCACCGCGGCATTGGCCCTTCCGACAAGCGTTCATTTGGCCCAAGCCGATTCCCACCAGGTCGGAGAGAAGACATCCGGTATCATCAGACCCGCGACCGAGAATACGATTCTTCTTTCCTGCAAACTCGGCATGATTACCCGGGAACGGGACGGCAAAACCCTGTCGTTGAGCGAGCGGCTCTCAATGGCAGGCGAGGCCGGGTTCGACGGAGTCGACCTCGATCAGGCCGCGGAGTTCACGCCCGAAGAGGCCCGACAAGCGGTCACCGAGTCCGGTGTGTTTGTCCACAACGCGATCAACCACGCCCATTGGAGCAAACGGCTGACGAGTGAAAGTGATACGGATCGGGCGGAAGGCATCGCCAATATCGAGCACTGCATCCGGGTCTCCCACGCGGCTGGCGGAAACGGGGTGTTGATCGTCATCGGACGTGGCGACGACGGCCCTCCGGAGGTGGTGGAAGAACGCGCTCGAAATGAGATCAAAAACCTGATCCCCTTGGCCGCCTCACTCGGGCAACCGATCCTGATCGAGAACGTGTGGAACAAAATGTTCTACGATCACGATGCCCCCCCCGAGCAGTCGGCAGAGGAATTTGTCCGCTTCGTTGATAGCTTCAACAGCCCTTGGGTGGGGATGTATTATGACATCGGGAATCATTGGAAGTACGGCCAACCCCGGGAATGGATCGAAAGTTTCGGGTATCGTTGCGTCAAACTCGACGTGAAGGGCTTCAGTCGAGCCCAGAACAAATTCACCGACATAGGTGAGGGTGATTTGCCTTGGAAGGATGTTCGGAGCGGCCTCTCAGCCATCGGCTTCACCGGCTGGGCCACCGCCGAAGTGGGCGGAGGAGATATTGACCGACTCAGACTCGTGCGCACCCAAATGCAACGGGTTTTCGGTCTTTGAAGCTCGTCTCGTCACTCACCAGGAAAGCCCACTAACACATCTGAGTGTTACGCATCATGCTGTTGTTTTGCTTCACGCATTCATTGGCTCCCCCACCGCTACTACCAGCGCTCATACCACTGGACGTTTCGTAAGACCACTCACTGGTAGACCCACTCCCGCCGGTAGTGAAATTGCGAACGGCTCCAAACGATTCCAGCACGGGGCGGACATAGGGTTTTTTTCCAGTTTTCATTTGGTAGCTCAGCAGAACGTCTACACCTCCCCACGTTGCTACACCCCATCCCAAAAGGCAAGTTCAACCGGAGCTCCGGATATCCCCCTAATCGACTCGGCAAACATCAACCAACGATGCCACCTCCGGGCAAGGGCTTCCCCAAAGCGAGCGCTCTTGCTGAAGGGAGGCGAAGTTTTACAATACATCACATATGGGACGGGAATTGAGAATCAGCACATCTGCGTATTTCGATTCGATCTCATGTTAACCTGGACGCATTGCTGTTCCGACGTCATCCCCACCATCACGTTCATCCATTGCCACTCGCTTCTCCTCCCGCTGCCGCCGGTCGTGAAGTTTGAAATGGGTCCGTAGCATTCAAGTTTCGGTGGAAGATATCGCTTCTTGGCGACGGTTTCGGGAGTGTTTGGCCCGAAACCCGGCTCGGACAAGGAATCCCCCTGAAGCCATCGAGTCCGCTCGTTGTTGATGTCAACCATGCAGATGCATCCTACCTGAATGCTTTATTTAGGGAATCTATTTCCGGACATATCGCCGCCTCGTTCGCGCTGGAAAACACACAAAATCCAAATTAAACAATCTCACAAATATCACACCAAGGCGTTGCCCTCCAGAATGCCACAGCAACGCCAAGACTGCCTTCAGTAATACTACGGATTGCAAAGTTGCCTAATTGAAGTGTAATCTCCTTATTACCACCCTGTCTCACGACCGGTCACCAACCTCCCTATCCATGATCAATACGGCAATCAAGCAACCGGACAGTATGAGGCATCGGTCGATCGGCCAGAGCACTGGGCAGAAGGACCTTGACTTAAACGTGTGGCCTTCCACTCCAGTTGGGATCACTTCAGTCTACCAGGCACCCTCACCCGGCTGGCTGAAAGCGCTTCCATTTCCAACGAAGCAGCGGTTCAGCCTCTTTCCCGGCCAATCACAGCGCGTCCCAATCAATCCGGTTTTCAGATCGTGACCTCTTGAACGGATTAGCATCCGCTCCCACCTTCTGCTTCTCGTCTTGATGGCCGCCCTCTTCGGGATCAGCCTCGGCTCGTTTCAGCGTTACCGCGCCGTGATTCGAAACCAGGCTGATCGGCAACTGGCCCAGGCCGAGATCGCCCAGGCCCGGGTCTCGATTGCCTCCAACAGCCTTAACACGTTCATCACGGCCTGTGATTACTACCTCGCGGATGAGGCGTACTACCTCATCCAACCCGCGGCAAGGTCGTATGAGGAGGCCGAGCGATCCTTTGAGTTCCTGTATGATGATTGCTTCACCAAGACTCAACAGGCGGAGGTCGTCGCGATGCAGAGGCAACTCGAGCGCTTGAGCACCTTTTTCACCAAAAACAGCACCGGACAAGGGCAATCGGAACGTCATGATCCCAACAACCATACGATCAACCTGTTCGACGCCACGGCCGAAACGAAGACCATTGATTTCAACAAAGACGAGCCCAAGGCACCGCCGCTCAAGCAGGACTCAACGGAATTGTCTGAAAATCATGTGATCGTCAACGAGGTCACCTTCGATGAGATGACAGAACAGGGTGAACAGGACCGCTCTGAGGCGTTTTTTGCCCTCTCCAAACGGCTCGTCGTTCAATTCCAAAGATTCGAGAATTTGATCACGACCGAATATCAGACGCTTGAAGCCAAAGCCACCGTCGCGGCGAGTCGAGATCAGCTCGTTTTTTGGGTGTCGGTCCTCTTATTTCTGGGGGCACTCGTCGGGGTGCTCTCCTGGGCTCAACGGCAGATTTCGGTTCCGATTTCGGAATTAGCCTCGGCCGCACGGTTCTCAGTGAGCCATCATGCCCACTATGAGGGCTTCGACAGAGGCTCCTCCGAGATCAGGCTCCTCAATGGCACCCTGAAGGAATTGATCAACTCCCTGGAGGGAATGGTGGAGAGCCGAACAGAACAAATCTCTAACCAGGCCAAGACGTTGGAAAGTCAAGCCGCTGAGCTGACCCAATTGATCGACACCGCCAACGCGCCCATTTTCGGCATTGACGTCGAGGGCCGCGTCAATGAGTGGAACCAGCAGTCCGCCAATATCACCGGTTTTAGCAAGGAGGAGGTCATCGGGCGCGACCTCGTCGCCGACTTCATCACCGATGATTACAAGACCTCCGTGGAAAACGTCCTCCGGAACGCCTTGCAGGGTTCGGAAACGGCCAACTACGAATTCCCTATTTTC
>DEAY01000489.1:7465-8124 GCA_002348345.1 Verrucomicrobia bacterium UBA2970 | reverse complement strand
CTGGATCCGGGGGAATGGCGCGATGAGATTGAACGGTTGAAGGAATGGCTTGCCGATCGAATGAGATGGTTGGAGGGCCGTTTCCTACCCCCCCCTCCCCCGGTGATTCAATCGAAAACCGGGGCATCGGGTCCGCCGCTGGAGTTGGTGATGGCTACCGACGAGCCGGGGGCGAAAATCTATTATACCGAAAACGGGTTGCCCCCCGCCTTTTCGAACAACCGAGCGTCCCCGTTCGCGCGGCTCTACCGCCATCCGTTCAAGGTTGCTGAGGAGGCCAAGATTCGGGCGGCGGTCCTGGTGGATGGCCACTGGAGCGACGAGTCGGTCTTTGCGTGTGTGAGGAGCCAGCCCGCGCTGGCAATCACCGAAATCATGTATCATCCGGGGCGGAATGAGGATCTGGAATACGTTGAAATCCAGAATCTTTCCGACCGACCGGTGGCGATCGAGGCCATGAGTTTATCGGGTGAAATCGAGTGCGAGTTTTTTGACGGAGACGTTTCGGTGCTAGAACCAGGGGAGATCGTGCTGGTGGTGAAGGATATCGGGAGGTTTCGAAAGGTCTATCCGATCGGAGCGATCCGGGTCGCCGGCGAGTTTGACGGCAGTCTCTCCAACAGTGGGGGCACGATTACCATCGAGGGAGAACTCGGGGA
>DEAY01000489.1:0-7133 GCA_002348345.1 Verrucomicrobia bacterium UBA2970 | reverse complement strand
CTCGGGGATTTTTATTACACCGACGCCTGGTGGGATTCGACCGACGGTGAGGGCCATTCGTTGGAACTCAGGCGGCCGAGACTGGATCCCCTCAGCTGGCGGGATCCTCGCAGTTGGTTTCCCAGTCCGCAGTCAGGAGGGAACCCCGGAAGGGTCGACGGATCATGAGATTCCGTGGGGATGATTCCGGTATCCCGTCGACGGGGTTGAATCAAGCCGGGATCGGTTTTCTCATCAAAAAGGGACGGAGCGCTTGTGGATTGGACAAATAACGGTCCCTGAAGGGGGTTGATCTGCCGCGGACCGATGGTTCGTGATTCAATGACCTGTGGTGTGGAGGGGAGAAGGATCCGGTGCGGGCCAACCCCAATGTGATTTTGCTGTTCCCGACTTCACCTTGAGTTCACCCGGAACGCTTCGACGTCCAATCCCGCCATGATCGGGTTCCACCCCGGGCAAAGCCTTGCTCCCTGTAACGAGGCGGGGTGGCGTGTTCATCGGCCCCTCCTCTTTTTCGAGTCTGCGTCTGGCCCCGTGGATTCTGTATGGGATTCGCAATGGGTTGTTCCGGAGTTCCTGGTTTTGGGGTGCTGTTTCCTGAGGACAACCACTCGGGAGTGGAATGATTGGAATGGGATGTGCTGTGTAAGGAAGTCTCGGAAATAAGAGGTCCGGTCGGCGTGGCCGAATTCAGCTGAAAAGATTGAATGGATTCCACGGAATCGGGTCGAAAGTGAGGAGGAAGGAAGCCGGGGCGGAGCCGTCCCAGAGGAGGCGAGATCTCCCGATGGCGGATTTCCGAACGATGTGCAGAGGAGGATAAAGTGAATCGAATCAACAGGAGTGAAGGAGGTGGCTTAGTCTGGGGAACTTGTCGGAGAACGTTGTTGCCCTCCCAACGGGGTGTGTCTCAATCGAAACCCAAGCGGAAGGCCTCATCCGAGACGCACGCACCGCTGACGCAGATCACCATCGGTCGCGAACCGACCGACGAGACGGTAAAGAAAGAGCCTGTCAGGCATTATTCGCTCTTCGGCCTTTACCTGCGTGAGATCGGCGAAGTAGCCCTCTTGAGCGCGGAGGAAGAGGTGGTCCTGGCCCAGCGGATTAAACAAGGCGATGTCGAGGCTCGGAACCAATTGATCAAAGCCAACCTGAGATTGGTGGTGCGCATTGCCCGGGAGTACGAGGGCTATGGGCTCCCGTTGCTTGATTTGATCAACGAGGGGAACCTGGGATTGATCCGGGCCGTGGACAAATTTGATCCCGAGAAGGGCGCCAAGTTTTCGACCTACAGTTCATGGTGGATCAAGCAATCGATCCGGCGTAGTCTGAGCAACCAGGCCAAGACGATTCGGTTGCCCATCCACATGGTGGACAAGTTGGCGCGAATGCGTCGGGCCTCGGCCAAGTTGCAGGACATTCTGGGACGGGAACCCACGGACGAGGAGATCGCCGCCGAGCTGGGGAAATCCGAGAGGGACGTGGCGTTCATGAAACGGGTGGGATCCCAAACGGTATCATTGGACGAACCTCTCAACAGCAACGACAGCTTGTGTTTGGAGGAGAAGGTGGCCGATGAACGGGCGGATGATCCCTATCAGGCGCTGGCCCTCCAGGCTTCGTTGAACCTTCTCAGTCAATCGTTGACCCAGCTCAACGAACGAGAGTCTGAGATTCTTCGCTACCGCTTTGGTTTGGATGGCGAGAAGGAACGAACGTTGGAAGAGGTGGGGGTCAAATTTGGAGTCA
Organism: Verrucomicrobia bacterium UBA2970; assembly: GCA_002348345.1. GTDB lineage: Bacteria > Verrucomicrobiota > Verrucomicrobiia > Limisphaerales > AAA164-E04 > UBA2970. The sequence goes on along the minus strand of DEAY01000489.1, from coordinate 5,381 downwards.
CCCGTGAGCGGATCCGGCAATTGCAGAACACGGCCTTGAAACGCTTGCGCCGGATGATGGCGAAACAGCAGGACATCGACTTTAGCTCTCTTAATTTTGACCCTAGGTAACGGCGGTTCGTGTGTGGTTGCTCAAGAGGCCGCTCTTCGGAGCGGCCTTTTCCTTTTGCGTTGGGGGGCATAGCGGATCGGAGACGATGACCCAGGTGAGGCGCCTTGACTGGAAAACGGGGAATCGAGACCACTTGCGATCGAACTGTGTTTCGGCTTGGTTCGACCACTCGAGGCGTCCCATCGCATCCGGATCCAGACCCCGGGGAGAGCGGTCCCGCGCCAAAATCGTTGATGACACCAACGCTTCTGTTTTCTAGCTTAGGAGCTATGTACCGAGTCTTATTCATGCTCTCCCTGATCGGATGTGGGGTGTCGTCGTTGCATTCGGAACCCTGGGAGGCTTGGTCGCCGACCGCGGTGCCGGGCGCCTGGGGCTTCGCGGGCTCGACGGAGGGGGCGGACTATGACGGGTTTGCCTGGTATCGTTGTGTTGTCGAGATCCCCGAGGCCTGGCGGGGGAGCCGGCTCCTACTGGTCGCCGAAGAGGTGGGCGATGTGGACGAAGCTTACGTGAACGGGAGTCTGGTCGGGGCCAACGGGAGTTTGCCTCCGCTTTTTTCCCGACCCGCTAGCAGGGTGCGCCGGCCCTTTGTGATCGACCCTGATTTGATTCGGTATGGAGAGCCCAATTTGATCGCTTGGCGGATCTACGATGAGAGTGGGGCGGGCGGAATTCTGAAGGGGCCCGTGCATCTCAGTCGACGCGATGATGCATTGGATCTCGCGGGTCAATGGTTGGTTCGAAAAGGGGATGTGCCGGCTTGGGCCGATTGGTTTGGTGGGGATCCCGACGAGGAGATCCGCCGGTTTCGCACGGCGGTGGGTGTGGGCTACGCTGGAGTGCGGGGGATTGTCGAAGCGGACAAGCGGGGTCGAGAAGAGATGGTTCGAGCGGTCGAGAAGCGATTTGAGGGCAACACGAATGTCCACTCGAATGTCGTTGGCAAGGGGCAGCCGAAAGACCCGGATGCCGCTCGCTCGGCGCTCGAGTTGGCGCCCGGTCTGGCGGTGGACACGGTGCTTCACGAACCGCTCGTCCGCCAACCGTTGTTTGTGGATTTCGATGAGCGTGGACGCCTTTGGGTGGTCCAGTACATTCAGTATCCTGATCCAGCGGGTTTGGAGGTGCTCACCTGGGATCAGCACCTTCGAAAGGTGTTCGATCAAGTGCCTCCTCCTCCTCCCTATCGACGCCCGGAACATCAGAAGTTCATCGGTCGAGATCGCATCAGTTTCCACGAGGATTCCGATGGGGATGGGGTCTACGATCGGCACGGCGTGTTTGTCGACGGTCTTAACCTGGTGACGTCCCTGGCCTTCGGCCGGGGAGGGGTCTGGGTCCTGAACCCGCCTTATCTCCTGTTTTATCCCGACGCGGATGGGGATGACCGGCCGGACGGGGATCCGGTGGTCCATCTCTCCGGATTCGGTTTGGAGGATACGCATTCGATTGCCAACAGCTTGAAGTGGGGGCCGGATGGATGGCTCTACGGGGCGGTGGGAAGCACGGTGACGGCCCGGGTCAAAGTCGAACGGTCCGATTCCGAGGAACGGCATTCGTTCTTTGGTCAGAATATCTGGCGCTATCATCCAGAACGGCTTGAATTCGAACTGTTTGCGGAGGGGGGGTGGAACACCTTCGGCGTCGATTTCGATGACCGAGGTCGATTGTACTCGGGAACCAATGGGAATCTTCAGGCGGTTTACTTTGTCCAGGGCGGCTACTACCAAAAGAGTTTTGGCAAGCACGGTCCACATACGAACCCCTACACCTACGGTCACTTTTACGGACTGCCGATTGAAGGAGAGCGAGTTCGCCTGGTCCATCAATGGGTGCTCTATGAGAGCGGTCGCATTCCCTCCCTGGAGGGCCACTTTGTGGGCGGCAACGCGTTGGCCAACAAGGTGCATGCGCTGCGGATTGTTCAGGATGGCAGCACCTTCCGAACCGTTGAGATCGAGAATCCGGTCAAGACGGGTGACAAGTGGTTCCGCCCCGTCCATGCCACAGTCGGGCCCGACGGAGCGATTTATCTTTCCGATTGGTATGATGCGCGAATTACCCACGTTGATCCTCGGGACAACTGGGATCGGGACCGAGGTCGCGTCTATCGGCTGAGAGCAAAGGATGCCGGGTTTTCGGCTCCCCAGGATTTAAGGAAACTCACTGCGGGTGAACTAGTGGCGCGTCTCAAGGATCCCAATCAGTGGTTGCGGCGGACGGTGCAGCGGATGTTGGCGGATCGCCAGGATCAAACGGTCTCGACAACCCTCCAGGACGGGTTGCTGGGGGATGACGGACCACTCGCCTTGGAATCGCTCTGGGCGCTGCATCACCTGGGCCGGTTTGATGACTCTGTCGCTCTCCAGGGATTGAGTCATGGGGATGCCTTTGTGCGGATGTGGGCGACGAGATTGCTGGGTGATCCCAAGGAAACCCTGTCCCCCGGGGTGTTTGCCCGGGTGCTTCAACTGGCCCGGGAGGAAACCAATCTCGAGGTCGTGTCCCAATTGGCGGCGACAGCACAGCGGCTTCCCATGCCCCAGGGGTTGCCCCTGGTCCAGGCCCTGATCGGTCGGGAGGAGGTCGCCGAGGATTCCTACGTGCCGCAGCAGATCTGGTGGGCGCTCGAGGCGCAGCTTGCGAAGGATGCGACGTCGGTGGTCAACGCGCTTGATGATCCCGGTCTGTGGCACCAGTCGGTGTTTCAATCCGTCATCCTCGAGCGCTTGGGGCGGCGCTTCATGGCGGAGCGAAGTGAAGATCATCTCGAGATTTGTGCTCGCCTTCTTCGCGACGCCCCCGACGCGGTGTCTGCCAGACGCCTGGCGGCAGGGATGGAGAGGGCGCTCGTGGGGAGCGCGATCGAGTCGGTGCCCAACTCGCTGGAGGAGGCCCTGCGTCGTCTATGGGAAAACTTTCCGCTCGATCCCGATCTGGTGGGGTTTGCTGTAAGGATCGGGAGTGAGGCGGGGAAACAGGCGGCAAGAGAGTTCATTGGAGAGGCCCGCCACGAGGTTGCCGCTCGATCCCGCCTGGTCCAGAGCCTCTCCGAGATCGGTGATTCCGAGTTGTTGCGCGTGCTCCTTCCTTTGATTGAGGATTCCGGTGTTCCGTCATCGCTCCGGGTGACCGGGATCAATGCATTGCGCCGTTATCGGGAGGAGGGGATCGCCCTCCGCTTGGTTCGACTGCTTCCCCGACTCTCGGGAGATCTCGAGGAAACGGCCCAGTCGGTGTTGGCGGGGCGATCATCATGGGCAGGTCATTTGCTTCGTGCCGTCGATGAGGGGTTGGTTTCGCGTGAGTCGGTGAGGTACAACAACTTGTTGGTCATGCAGCGTCGGGAGGACCCGCTTGCGCAGAGACTGATTGAAAAACACTGGGGGACCTTGAGGCAGCCTGAGGCGGCAAAGTTGGAGCGCATGGCCGCCGTCCGGCGCGCCTTGAGTGATGGGCGGGGTGATGTTCAGGCGGGGCGCCGGCTTTTCGAGGCGGCGTGTGGGGTGTGTCATCGCCTCTTTGAAACGGGCAAATCCATCGGGCCGGAGTTGACGGGGTATGAGCGGGATAATCTTGAGTTTCTCCTTCCAGCGATCATCGATCCGAGCCTGGCGCTGCGAGAGGAATATGAATTGGTCTCGGTCACGCTTCGGCGTGAGGCGGATGAGGCTGATGCCACCGTGGTGACCGGGTTCATCACGGCCCTGGATGATCAGGGGGTGACGGTCACCGACCTGGTGGGGAATCCCACGGTGATTGCCAAACGGGACATCGCGGGCCAGGAACGCTCTCGTCTTTCCGCCATGCCGGAGGGCTTGCTGGACGCCATGACCGATCAACAGATTCGTGATCTGTTCTCATTTATCCAGAAGGAGACGAGGTAGCCGGGTAAGGCTTCTGTGGGGGTTCAGGGTTGCCACGTCGTCTTGATCAAGGGAAGGGGTAGGGTGCATCTGGCGCATTTACGACTGCGGGACTTCCGGAATTACCGGTTTCTGGATCAGGATTTCCCACCTGGGTTCCAGTTGATCTTGGGCGACAATGCCCAGGGCAAAACCAACATCCTGGAATCGGTCTATCTGCTGACCACCCTTCGTTCGTTCCGCGGGGTGGGTGGGGGCCAGATGATTCGGCACGGTCAGTCCGGGTATTTTGTGGGGGGACGGGTGGTGAGTGAGGGGGAGCAGGAGCTCTCACTTTATTGGTCGCCCTCGACCCGTCAAATCTCGGTGAATCGCGAACCGGTTCGGACGCTCAACGAATTCTTGGGCTGCCTTCGGGCGGTGGTCTTTTGCACCGAGGACCTTCAACTGGTCAAGGGGGCGGCAAGGATTCGACGCCGCTTTGTGGATCTCATCCTCTCGCAAACCGATGCCGCCTACCTTCCCCTCCTTCAGCGCTACGCCCGCACCTTGCGGTCGCGAAATGCGCTTCTGAAACGAGTTCCAGCGGATCCGTTGGTCCTGGAGGGGTTTTCTCGGGAGTTGGTTCAGTGTGGTGATCAGATCATGAAGGCTCGGCAGCGGCTGCTTCCCAAAGTCTCCGCCTTGGCCCGGTTGGCCTACCGTCGGATTTCCCACGATGCCGAAGAACTCCAGATTCGATACGAACCGAATGTCAAAGCCGATTTTCGTCTGGAACTCAATCGATCCCGAGAGCGAGAACAACGATACCGGGCAACGGTGGTGGGGCCTCATCGAGATGACGTAGGGCTCCTGCTCGATGATCGGGGCGGAGCACAGTATGGGAGTGAGGGACAGAAGCGGTCGATGGCCATCTCCCTCAAAATGGCCCAGGCCGAGTATCTTACGGGAATGGTCGGGGTGCCGCCGGTCCTTCTAATTGATGACGTCATGGGGGAGCTTGATGTCAAACGCCGGTCGGGATTGCTTCCGCTCCTGGAGCGTTCGCATCAAGCGAGGGGACAGGTCTTTATGACCTGCACCGAAGAGAATTGGCCGAGGGAATTGGGCCGACGCTTGCATCGTTGGCGGGTGGCGGAGGGGGGGCTGTCCGCCCTGGCCTAGGGCCGCCGATGCTTTTGCCCTTGCAGCAGAGACGCTTTGCATCTATTGATGCCCGTCCGGTGCGCCCACGTGGCGGAATTGGCAGACGCGCTAGATTCAGGTTCTAGTCCTCGCAAGAGGGTTCAGGTTCGACTCCTGTCGTGGGCACCATCCTCTTTTTTTCGTCTTTTTTCGTTAGCCGTTATTCATGAGGAAGTCACGGCTTCTTTGGAGGGGTCTACACCAAAGAATGGGGAT
>DEAY01000162.1 GCA_002348345.1 Verrucomicrobia bacterium UBA2970 | reverse complement strand
CGTGAATATTCTCCATGTCGTCGTCCAGCGCCTCAACTCCGACATAAAGATGGGTCTTGGTGTAGGCGATACGAACGAGGGTTTGCAGACGTGCGGGCTCCTCGGTTCGGCGATCGATGAATCCGCTGGTCACCTCCGCTCGTTTCCAGAAAGGCTCATTCAGCAAGCCGTCAATCACAAGGGGTTCATCGACTTCGAGAGCCCGGAACGTGCGAGGCTTGGCATTGGGATCGTCGTGGGCCCGGAGGAAGGAGCCGACGAGCGCGACCCCGAGGAGAACGAGGGCAAGAACGGCGCGACGGACGGATGAACCCGGAAGGGGGATGGAACGAGGACGCATCATCTCCAAAGGGCTTTACCGCGTTTGCTCCGAGGGGAGGCCGGGGTATCTTTGCAACTCAAGGCCCTCTATGGAGTGGAATGCTGGTTGCCGGTCGATCAGGGAGCGATGAGGAAACCCCATCGGCGTCATCCCCTGTTTGTTTTGATTGACGAAAGAGCCATTCCCACACCATGGGATCGAGGTAGGCGCGCTCCCATGCGCCGACGTGGCCTAGCCCTGGATAAACGGTGAGGCGGGTCTGAGGGTTGCCGGCCTCGCGAAGTAACTGAATCATTCTCTCAGATTCCAATGGAGGCACCGACGCGTCCTTGCTTCCGTGGAAGGTCCAGATGGCCACTTCGGCTGCTTGTCGAAGTCCTTCGGGCAGAAACTCGTTGGTGATCCCGGTCTTCTCAGGGGGCCGATTGGCGGGAAGCCGGAAAGGATCCCCCCCGCCGCAGATCGGGATGGCGGCGGCGAAATAGTCGGGATGATGGGAGAGAAAGCTCCAGATTCCGTATCCTCCCATGCTGAGACCCGTCACATACAGTCGGTTTCGATCAATATCACCCCGACCGCTGATCACTTCCTCCACGAGGGCGTGCAGTGCCTCCACTCGCCACCAGCTATCGGACGGACATTGCGGTGAAATGACGACACACCCTTGAAGGGGGGGGATCTGTTGAATGAGTTTGGGAGGTCCGTGTTTCTTGACCTTCTGAAGGTCGTTCCCGCATTCGCCATAGCCATGGAGGAATAGAAGGAGGGGCCATCCCATTTCGGGCCGTTGCCCCGTTGGTGAATGATGGAGGTAGGCCAATTGGTGTCCGGCGACCTCACGCTTCATCCGTTCAACGTGTTCTTGGACGGGGAGGGTCGGACGGTGAGAAATTAGGTTTTGGTGCCGACATCCCGCCGTCAACAGGATTGAAACGAAAGCGGCTAATATCGGTGACATCGTCCGGGACAGCATCATCAAAAGGGTAGGATTCGGGAGGGGCTCAATCCGAGGCAATCTTCTCCGTGGAATGCAACGGGGTTCAGTTGGCGTAATTGGTATGCTTGGGTTTGGGGCCTTTTGGCGGTTCGACACCGTGGGAGCGCATCACTCCGGTGATGGCATCTGCCGTGACGAAGGACGGTTTAAAGTTGCCGGGACGGTATCCCTCGGCGATCAGAAGCGGTGTCCAACCCAGCTTGTTCTTGGTGTTCCAAAGCGCGATATCCGCCCCCCTTTCGTTAAGGTAGTGGACCATCGTGGGCAGATTCTTATAAGCGGCACCGTGCATTGCCGTTTCACCGTTGGCATCCACGGTATTGATTTCGGCTCCCATTGATACCAGGTATTGGACGGCCAGCAGACACTCTGATTCAGAGCCCGCCTCCTCTTCGGGGGCGGTACTGCCTATTCCGGCGGCGACCATCAGGGCCGTGGTGCCGTCTTCGTTAGGAATGAAGGGATCCGCGCCCAGCTCGACCAAGAGTTTCATGTAGGCGAGATCGGCCCGGTCGGCGGCCATGAAGAAGGGGGTGGCTCCAACAGCACTCACCCGTCCCCGACCCGCCCGTCGCCCCCGTGTCAGTGGGGCGTTAACGTTGGCTCCGTGCCTCACCAATTCGCGAACAAATTGCTCGCTATTTCGGCGCCCGGAACCCTGTGGTCGAGGCGCTCCGGCGGAAGATTCCCCGATATCGGGCTTGCGGATCCAAGTCAGCGCGTGAAGGACGGTGTAACCGCTTCGGTTATCGTTGGGATCCGCCCCGGCCTCGAGGAGTTCAACGGCAAGATCATAGTGGCCGTTTTCAACCGCCAGAAGAAGGGGGGTGGTTCCCCGGAGCGGAAGCTTCCCTTTCGGATTGTCCGGGCGCATGATGGAGTTAACGTCACTTCCTGCAGCGAGGAGGCGTCGGACGATCTCCGCTCTTCCCTCGCGAATGGAGAAAAAGAACGGATTGAATCCGGATTTCTTCAACTGATTGTCAAATTCGGCACCCGCTGAGAGGAGGAGCTCGACCACGTTGAGGTTTCCCTGGGCAGCGGCCCACATCGCAGCTGTCTGGCCGTTCCGTTCTTTTGCATCGAGGTCGGCGCCCGCGGCGATGAGGTGATTGACGGCCGAGGCATCGCCTGTTCGGGCGGCCGTCATGAGGACAGTCTCGCCGCCGTTGAGGGAGGTGTTGGGATCGGCACCAGCTACCAGCAAGGCTTTGACGATGTTTCCATTGCCATTCATGCAACCCAGCGTCAGGGGGGCGATACCGTATCGATTGGTGAGCGTGGCATCCGCGCCCCGCTCAATGAGGCGAAGGGCGAGAGCCGTCTGATTGTAGTAGACGGCCCAATGCAAGGCGCTCATGCCATCGACCTGTTGGCCGTTGATGTTGATTTCGCTTTCGAGCAGCGCGAGGGCTTGGGGATATTCTTGCGCTTCGATCCGATCGGCAAGAGGGGCCTCCTCGGCCTGTCCAAGGAGGGCGGAGAGGAGACCTACTGCGAGCAGCCACCATCGACCTGCCGGATGCCGAGTGCGCCAGGAGCGTCGTTTCACTGGTTTAAGAGCGTTCAGATCGAAAGGGGTTCGAACAAGTCGCTGATCATTCCATTGCTATCGCCAAAGCGTTCTCGTTTCACCCCCATCTTGTCCAGGAGGGTGAGGTGGAGATTGGCCAGCGGCGTCGGTTTGTGGTAGCGGATGTGGCGGTTGCCTTTCATGCCATCGGCGGCTCCGCCCGCGACCAGGATCGGAAGGTTCGTGTGATTGTGAACGTTGGGATTGCCAATCCCGCTGCCGTAGAGGAGCAGCGTATGATCAAGGAGTGAGCCGTCGCCTTCAGGGGTGTTCTGCATCTGTTCGAGGTGCTCGGCGAAGAGCGAAACGTGCAAGGTATTAATCTTGGCCATTCTGGCGATCTTGTCGGGGTCGTCCCCGTGATGGGAGAGGGGATGGTGAGGATCGGGAACGCCGATTTCAGGGTAGGTTCGGTTACTCGTTTCTCGCGCAATCTGAAAGGTGATGATTCGAGTGATGTCGCCCTGAAACGCGAGTCGCTGAAGATCAAACATCAAGCGAGCGTGGTCGGCATAGGCTGCCGGCACACCCATGGGACGGTCGAGGTCGGGCAGGGGATCGTCCTTGGCATCAAGTTCCGCCTTTTTGATCCGCCGTTCGACTTCTCGAATCGAGTCGAGGTAATCCGAAACGCGGGCCCGGTCCTTGGCACCAAGACCTCGACTCAGACGGCGCATATCCTCCGCGATGCCATCCAGGAGGCTCGCCCGTTCCTTGAGGGCTGCCCGTCTTTCCGCGGGGGTTCCTCCCTCCCCAAAGAGATTCTCGAAGACGATCCGAGGATGAGCCTCCGCCGGTAACGGGGTGGTCGGAGTCGACCAAGAGAGGTTGTTCTGGTAGACGCAGGCGTAACCATTGTCGCATTGTCCCACCGTTTGCATGAGGTCCATGGCCAGTTCTAGGGAGGGAAGTTGGGTGTGGTGGCCGATTTCCTGGGCCGCGACTTGATCGGCGGTCGTTCCCAGGTAGTAGTCAGTGCTTTCCGTGACCTTTGCTTTCGCAGCGCTGAGGAAAGAAGAATTGGAGGTCGCGTGAGAACCGGGGTAGGCCGGACGTAATTCCATGTTGGTGAGCACCGTGAGGTTTTGTTTGACCGGTGCCAGCGAATCAAGGATGGGGGACAACAGGTCGAGGGTTGCCTCGGAACGAGGCGTCCAGCGGGATTCATCACATCCCATGGGCATGAACACATAGCTTAGGCGGCGAGCGTTTAATGCGGATACCCGACGGGCGGCGGTGGCGGCGGGTACCATGGCATCCAGCAAAGGGAGGGCCAAGGATGCCCCAACCCCCTTGAGAAAGGTGCGGCGCGGCAATGATTTGCGGGTGATGAATCTCATAATTCGTGCTCGCTCAGTGGGTCAACGTTCATGGCCTCCGCATTGTTCGCGGCCGATCGCATTTGAAAGGGTACACTGGTTGTAATCCCCAGAATGATGGAAGAAAAGCGAAATTCCGACTCCTTGGCGTCGGCGACAATCCGTCGAATGGCCGGAGCGTCGTTATAGTCGAGGCCCCGACCGAGGGCAAAGGTCATCAATTTTTCGGTCAGTGTGTGAACGAACAATTCCGGTCGCTCCAGCAGGCCGGCCTCGAGGGCGTCGATTCCGGCGAAAACATTGCCGTCCGGCAATCCTCCGGCAACATCGATCGAGGCCCCGTTCTCAAATTCACGCCACCGTCCCACCGCATCAAAGTTTTCGAGCGAGAACCCAATGGGGTCCATGAGATTGTGACAACTGGCGCAGGCCGGATTGTCGCGGTGAGCCGCCAGACGATCCCGCATCGATAGGTTGGCGTCCACCCGGTTGTCTTCCAGCGTGGGGACATCCGGGGGCGGGGGCGGCGGCGGGGTGCCGATGAGATTGTCGAGGATCCAATTGCCCCGAATCACGGGAGAGGTTCGGGTGGCGTAGCTGGTCACCGTGAGAATGCTTCCCTGCCGCAACAGGCCCCCTCGATGGGATTCCGGGGACAGCTCGACCCGGCGGAATCGGCTCCCGTAGACACCCGGAATGTCGTAGTGATGAGCCAGTCGTTCGTTGAGGTAAGTGTAGTTTGATTGGAGCATGTTGAGGACGCTTTGGTCTTCCCGCAAAATGCTGAGGAGAAAGCGTTCCGTTTCCTCGCGGAAGGCTTGTCTGAGATTGTCGTCGAAATCGGGAAAGAGGCGGAGATCGGGAGTGATTGAATTCAGGTTTCGGAGGTGAAGCCATTGATTGGCGAAATTGGTGATCAGGTTAGCAGCCCGTTCATCCTTGAGGAGACGCTCCACGTGTCCCTCGAAGATCCCTGGATCGCCGAGTTCTCCCGCGATCGCGTCATCGAGAAGCCGTTCGTCGGGAAGACTGCTCCAAAGGAAAAAGGAAAGTCGATTGGCGAGCTCCAGGTCGCTGATGCTGTAAGCCTGGCCCGACTCGCCATTGGCCGGATCTCTTTCGATGCGGAAGAGGAATTCTGGACTCACCAAGATCGATGTCAGGGCGTGTTCGATTCCGGCTTCAAATCCCGATTGGGCGGCGGCCTTTCGATAAAAGCCCATGGGGCCTTCAAGATCTTCGGCGTGGACCGCCCGGCGAAAGGCGCGCGTCATCAGATGCCTCAGGATCTCTTGCGCCACCGGCTCTTCCTCGGCTTTGGTTTGGGGGAATGCGATAAAGATCTTTGAGCGGCTTGGGGTCGCTTGGGCGCCCTGAGGGTCGTAGGGACCGTTGATGGAGACCTGGTAGATCGCTGGGGATCGTCGGGGATGACGGTGAAGGTTGAAGCTCGCCTCGAAGGGTTGGCGTTTATTCTCGAGGAGGGCAACCGACTTTTGCACAAAGGTCACGCCCACCGTCTTGGGGCCGGCTTTGACCGGGACCCGGACCTTAAGGTGCTGGTCGACTTCACTATGCCTTTGCCCCTTTTCGCGTGTGACCTTGAATCGTCGGATGAGCTTCCGGTCGACGAGGATGTCCATCTCATGCACGCCGCCGAGCCCCTCGACATGCTCGTTCCGGTCACGTGTCAGGCGGGCCACGATTTCATAGGTTCCATCTTGAGGGAAGGTATAGTTGATGAGGATCCCGCCGCGCGTTCCCAGGGGAAGGCCCGGGATGTGTTTCTCCTGGGTATAGTCCGCAGGAAGGCGGAAGGTATCCCCTTGAAGCTTTTCTCGTTTGAGACCGACGGCCAATCGGCTGATTCGCTGGGCCGCGGTCACATACCGGTCGAGAAGACTCGGGGAGAGGGTGCCGACGGTGACGTTGTCAAAGCCAAAACTTTCCTCGTCCTTCGGGAGTAGGGTGGAGGCGTCGAATGAGATGCCGACCAGGTCACGAATGGCGTTTTGATATTCGGTGCGATTGAGTCGACGAAAGGTCTCTCCCCGTCCCGGACGGGGCTGATGGAGGGCACGCCGGTCCAGTGCCGCCGTGAGGCCTGCCAGGACCTGATCGTAAAGGGCTTCCGACGGGCGCGCTCGGTTGGGCGGAGGCATCTGTCGGGAGGCCAGGCGGCGGACGACTTTTTCCCAGATTTCAGGATGGCGAACGATTTCCTCCGATTGAATGGTTTCGAGGTCCAGACTCCCCTTCCGGTCCTCCTGATTATGGCATTGGAGGCAGTATTCCCCCACCAGGGCTGGTATCGTGTCAATGTGGTCGAGGAGATTGCCCTCGGAGGCCGATAGATGAAGGGCCGTTTCCAGCCAGTCGAGGCTGCTCAAATAGTCTGCTTCCGTCGGGCGGGCGAGGTTCGGTTCGTCAGGAGGTGGCATCTCTCGTTCTCGCAACATGGCTGCCACCTTGGACCAGGTTTCGGAGTGGGTGCTGAGCTCCGAGGTCAGGAGGGATTCGAGATCAATCTTCCCTTTTCGGTTTTCAGGTTGATGGCAATCCCGACAGTATTCCTTGACCAACTTAGCAACGGGGGAGCGCATCAGGAACGAGGGGGTGGCACCCTTTCCCATGAGCGTCGAGCTGACCCAGCACAGAAGTAGGATGAACCGGAAAGGGGCAGGGACCGCCCATTTGCTTCGCGCCGTTCTGGTCGCCCCAGCCATGGGAAGGAGACTACCTTCAAAAGCGACGAAAAACAAGTGTCATTGCGGCGGCTTACCCAGGCAACCGGGGGGGTGGCGACCTAGGTCCAACGGTGGACGGCGGGTCTTCAGACAGACCTGGTGGCAGAGCCCTGGGAGGATGGGACAAGGGAACCCCGTTCGGGGTGTTTTGGTCAGTGTATCGTTCCCTTGTGGATGGTTGTTAGCGGCGTGTGGCCTCGATGGCGAAGCTTTCTTCCGGGGCCTTGACCAACCGTTTTCGTCCGTAGAGCGCAAAATAAACGAGACCGAGGGCAAACCAAATGGCAGCGCCGATGACGACTTTTCGATAGACATCGTCCACCCAGAAAAGCGCCACCAGCGTGACGGCTGAAATCATCAGGGCAAGGGTGGCCCCCGTCAGCCCCATCGGACTCCGATAGGGACGATTGATCGTTGGCAAGCGAAGGCGCAGCAGGATGAAGGAAGCCATCTGAAGGATGTAGGCGATCACGGCACCGAAGACCGCCATATTGAGCAGGGCGGCTCCCACCGGGCTTTCGTCTCCCGAGAAGTGAATGACCAACGCCACCAGGAAACCCAGGGCACCCCCGGCCACCAGGGCGACATGGGGCGTCTGGCGTTTCGAGTGCGTTCGCGAGAGCCAACGCGGGAAGTATCCGGCCCGGCTGAGGGAATAAATCTGGCGGCCGTAGGCATAGATGATGGTGTGAAAACTGGCGATGAGGCCGGCGACGGCGACGAGCGCCAAGAACCGGGTGCCGATTCCCTCCCCGAAGATGGTTTTGAAGGCTTCGAAGAGAGGCTCGTCGGAGGTCGCAATGCCGGCCGCGCCGGGGGCAATTCCGGCATTGAGAAAAAGCGTTAGAAAGGCGCAAAGGATGAGGGTGAGGAGGCCAAACACGATCCCGCGCGGAAGATCTTTTTGAGGCGCATGGGATTCTTCTGCGGCAAGAGGTAACTGTTCGATCGCGAGATAGAACCAAATGGCGAAGGGAAGGGCCGCGAGAATGCCCTTCCCACCGAGGGGAAGCCATTTGGAACGCCCGGCTTCTGGTTCGATGTTCAGCGCGTGATTCAGGTCGAAGTGGCTGAGAGCGCCGAGATAGAAGACGCCCAGAATGAGGAGTGCCAGTAGGGTGATGACGACGGAGAATCGGAAGGAGATCTCGACGCCCCAGATGTTGAGTCCGATGAACAGGGTGTAGGCGATCAACCACCAAAATGGTTGCCAGGACTCGGGCGTTTCGAAGATCGCCCCGAGGTAGCCTCCAATGCCGACCACGATCACCGCCGGAGTGAGAATATACTCCATGTTCTCTGCCAAACCGGTTACGTAACCTCCCCAGGGTCCCATCGATGACCGGGCGAAGGAGTAGGCGCCGCCGGTGTGAGGAAGGGCAGCCGTCATTTCCGCGATGCTGAAGCAAAGTCCCGCGTACATCACCGTGATGATCACCGTGGCGATGAAGAGACCTCCGAAGCCTCCTGCATCCAGACCAAAATTCCACCCAAAAAAATCTCCTGAGATCACCGCTCCGACGCCCAAGGCCCAGAGGTGAAAGACGCGGGCAAATTTTCTGAGTTTCCGCTCCTTGAAATAGTCGTCGCTGACCGACTCATAAACGACACTGCCATGTTTTTCAGAATCCGTCATCGTTGCTTGGCCTCAATCAATGCCGAAAAGGGAGATGAAGTCAATGGATGGCGCGGAAATCTCGCCGGCAATAACGGTCGATCACCTAATTGAACTGAGCGTAGACCAGGTAGATTCCAATGACGGTGAAGGCGAGAAAAGCGACAACCAGCATGAGGTCCCAGAACCGACTGGGGCGGAGGGCGGGGTGGCATTGTCGAAAACGGAAATGCAGTGCGGCGAAGGCGACCATGGGAAGCAGGAGGGCTTGGGCGATTCCCCCGATCATCACCAGGAGTACCGGGCTGCCGACGGTGTAGTAGGCCGCGACGCAGAGAATGGGAAGCACGATCGCGAAAACCTTCATCCAGACGCCCCGTTGGGAATCGGAAGGATTGGTCACTTTGACGACCGCCAGGACATCGGTTGCGAGGCGGCAGTGGCCCGCGTTGCCAATGAAGAAGGTCGAGTAGAGAACGGCGAAGGCTCCGAAAAGAAAGAGGAACTGGGCCCCACTCCCGAAGACGGGCTCGTACATGACGGCCAAAGTCCGGATCATCTCCGCTCCTTCGGGAACCAGCCCCACCCGGCCCAGAACGCTGGCGCCGAGAAGATAGAACGCGACGGTCGTAAACGTGTAAAGGAGGCATGCCGACCAGGCATCCCATTGGAGCACCCGGAGCCAGCCCTGGGCCCGTTTCTCCCAATCCTTGGAATGGTCGTTGGGGCCGGTCCAACGGGCGTATCCCTTTTCCAAACACCAGTAAGGATAGGCCACTAAATCGGAGGCACCCACCCCGATAATCCCAAAGGTGGCGAGCGCGGTGATGAGCGGGTTGGAGCCGCCGTCCTGAGGGGGGAGGGCAAAGTGAAGCCCATGCATGAGATCGGGAAGCGCGATCGCCCAACTGCCGTGGGCTTGGAGTTGCACGAGATTGAAGAGGGTGATGAGGGTGAACGTCCCTACCAGAATGAGGGCAAATCGCTCGATGAATCCGTATCGTCCCCAATAAAGGGCCAAGATGGTGAGCGCCGTGATCATCACGGCCCAGATCCGGTCGTCTGCAGGGACGGGCGGGGCGCTGGCTTCCGTCGATGGTGTCTGCGTTTCCTGGGCCGTCTCGGGCGCTGCAGGGGAGGGGGTTCCCTCTTGGTGAGCGCGTTCGGTTTGCCGGATGGTCAGGGCAATCCGCTGATCCTGATAGGCATTGTAGGCGCGTCCGCTTTCTGTCAGCGGCCACGTCATCGCCAGGGATTGACCAATGCCGCCGATGATGCCTCCGAAGAGAAGGAGGGTTGCCATGAACATGCAAAGCCAGCAGATGACGATCCAGTTTGCCCCGACCCGGCGGCCCTGGGGCCGCCAGGGAATCGAGATTCTCGGCCCCGGGATCTGATTGAGAGCGGTCAGTGCCGACTGGTTATGCGTGATCGTCTGGCGGCCGATTTCGATTTGGACAAAGACTTTCACGACACACCCGAGAATGATCAACCAGAGCAGCGAGAATCCCGACTCCGCACCAGTGGCTGTGGTGGCAATGAGTTCGCCTGAACCGACAAGGGCTCCGGCTAGAATGAATCCAGGGCCAATATGCCGAAGGATTCGGGGGAGGGTTCGCGGCGGGCTTTGAACGCGGTCGTCCGGGGCAGAGGGCATGCGCGACCTTAGGGGAGCTTGATGGAATCGACGATCAAAAAGGAACTTTTTGCGTTTTTCAGGTTGGTATCCTAAGTGCTTCTCGATTTTGTGAGATCCATGCTTAAAAAACGATCTTTTCTTTGCAATGGCAGCGAAAAGAAAGCCGAGTGACCTTGAATGGAGGGAAATGGAACCTTTGAGCGAGCGAGAGAGGGGGCATGGAGCACGAGTAGGAGAACCGAATGAAACCGCGTCGCTGTCTGACCGACTGCCGGCTGGGGGCGCATTACCAGGAGACGAAAATGAAGAAAATGATAGGGGTGTGGGTGTTGTCGATGCTGAGCGTGACAATTGGTATCGCTGCAGACGAGTGGCAGGAGTTCGTCGCGGAGCAGGAGGTAATCTATGAAGCGATGCAATCGGCTGAACTCAAAGCGGCCCGCGAAGCCTTCGCGGACCTTGAGAGTGGGCTGGACTCCCTGAGTGGGGCGACGATTGCCCTCCACCGCCTCAAACGAGACCAGCCCGTTTTCGGTCGATCCTTTCGTCATGAGGTGGTCAATCTGGCACTCCGGCCCGAGTATTTTTCCGATGAATGGGCAGTGAAGATCATTCGGGACTGGGTGGTAGAGACCTTGCCGACGCTCCGAAAGTCGGTGAAGGAGATGGAAGGGAAAACGCTCGCGGAGGGCTTGCCGACCCGCCGAAAATCGACACTGGACAGGAAGGCGATTCGAGAGCGATCCAGGGTGAGGAGTTCGCAACGGGCGCTGAAATTGATCGCTAAGGCGACCGACGCACTGTCCCTTGACGTCACGCAATCTGAGGAGGCTTGGCTTACGGTTCATCGGGAGAAGTGGTTGCCAATTTATTCGGAGTGGCGCCGTCAATTGCAGCAGGCGACGCGCCGGGTGAAGACCGAGGGAAGCCGAGATAGGGGCGATCAGGCTCATTTCATTTTTGCCAAGTTATTCCTGAAGAATTACGAGGGGTTGAATGAGATCACGGGCCCAGGGCGAAGGGCTCATACCATGAAAACGATGCGTCAATGGGCGAACACCTGGGAGGTTGGGGGCGGACGATCCGATGGGCTGGATCCGTTTGGTGATCCTCTTCCGTCGTTTCCCCGCCGGCGCTAGGAATCGAGCGGTGCCGGGTTCTATGAAGGCAAACGGCTTGACCGAGAGGTGGGCGCGAGCCGTTGCGCTCCGAGGAGTGCAACGGCTTGCTTTGAGCTGGGACGTGGCCCCCGAGGGAATGGTGTCGAGAGGTCGCTGAAGGGGTGCCGTTCGCCATCCCCAAACTCGAAAGGGGCGAGTGCTCCTGAGTCGGTTTTCCTTGTCCCTCGGCACCGGAACGCCATAATCTAAGAGGGATTTTTCCACCTGGTTTGGATCTCATGGAAATCCCTCTGCTTGTCACTGACTTTCTCAGCCGCGCGGCCGCTCTTTATCCGGAGAAGGTTGCCATCATTGATGGGGAACAACGGTTGACTTATGCCGAGTTTGAACGTCGTTCCAAACGCCTTGCGCAGGCGCTGGTTCATGCCGGGGTTGAGAAAGGTGACCGGGTTTGCATCCTGAGCCCGAATTCCCATTTCTTTCTGGAGAGTTTTTACGGGGTGAGCCAGATCGGCGCCGTCTTGGTGCCGCTCAATTACCGGTTGGTGGCCGGAGATCACGAGTACATCATCAATCATGCCGGGGTCAAGGTCTTGCTTGTTGATCAGGACTACGTCGAGATGATTGACGCGATTCGCGAAGCCCTGGGGTCGGTGACCACCTGGGTCGTTGCCCAAGAAGATCAGGAGGCTCCCGCGGGTTGGGTCAATTGGGAACGGTGGATTGCCGGGGCACCGGACCGGGCGCTGCCGGATCCCGGCCTGAGGGAAACCGATCTTGTTTCGATCAATTACACCTCGGGAACCACCGCACGGCCGAAAGGGGTAATGTTGTCTCACCGAAATTGTTACCTGAATGCCTACAACCTTACCGTCCATCTGGGCGTGTGCCATGATGACGTGGCATTGTGGACATTGCCGATGTTTCACTGCAATGGGTGGGGGGGCGTGTATGCACTCACCGGACTGGGGGCCACGCACGTGGTCTTGCGCTCGGTTGACGCCCAGGCGATTTTTGGGTTGATCGAGGGGCATGGGGTCACCTTCGCCTGCATGGCACCGACGGTCTTGAATACGATTCTGGAATACTCAGGGCGAGACCGACACACGATCACCACGCGGCCCCGCTTTGTGGTGGCGGGAGCCCCTCCCCCGGCGGCCTTTATCGAACGACTGGAAAAGGAACTGGGGTGGGACTTCATTGAAATCTACGGTCTGACGGAAACCTCGCCGCTGTTAACCGTAACCCCGGTGGATCACCTCACGCGTCGTGAGGATTATGGGCGGCGAAGTCGAGCGGGGATTCCAGTGACCGGGGTGGCCCTCAAGGTTTGTGACGAACAGGGCATTCCGGTGTCACAGGATGACCGGGCCATCGGCGAGGTGTGCGCTCGATCGAATGTCATCTTCGAAGGCTACTGGAAACAGCCTCAAGCCACGGCCGAGGCATTGCGCGATGGGTGGTTTCACACCGGGGATCTCGCGACCTGGGACGCCAGCGGGAGCATCAACATTGTCGACCGTAAGAAGGACGTGATCATCTCGGGCGGCGAAAATATCAGTTCCCCGGAATTGGAGGCGGTGCTCTACGAGCATCCTTCTGTGCTCGAGTGCGCCGTCATCGGGGTGCCTGATGCCCGCTGGGGGGAAACGCCAAAGGCCTTGGTGGTTCGAAGACAAGGGGGCGAGGCCAGCGAAGCGGAACTGATCACCTTTTGTCGAGAGCGATTGGCTCATTTCAAGTGTCCCACATCGGTGGCCTTTCTTGAGGCCTTGCCACGGACTGCGACGGGGAAGCTCCAGAAATTCAAGCTGCGGGAACAATACTGGGAGAGCCAGAGTAAGCGGGTGAATTGAGGAAGGGGCCCCACCGTCGGAAGCCATGGTAAGGAAATGGCGGAATCCGCTGGAATTTGGAGATCAGCAGCGCTATGCTGGGGTCATATGATCGAGTGGCAGGTCATTGAGCATCGTCAGGCCCCATCGTGGCAGCCGTCGAATTCTGATCAGGGGGCCTCCAGCCCGAGTCCTCGACCGGGGGTATTCCAATACGTTGCCGCCGGTCTGGCTTTGGTGGCGACCGGGGTGCTTGCGGTTTTCGCGTTTAGTTTTGTCGTCTTGTTTGTGCTGCCGGTGCTTCTGGTGGGGGGGCTCGTTGTTGGATGGCGGTGGCGGCGAATGCTCAGGCATCATCAGGCGCTGAACCGGAAGGGATCGACGCCGTTTCGCCATGGGTTTGGGAGCCAAACCAGTCGGGGAAACGAGGGGGCGCCGCCGCCTGGTCAAGGCGAGGTCATCGACGTCTAGGGACTTGATTCCGTGCCCAATGCCGGATTCGTCTCCCCCGGGCGGGGCCGGGGCTTGAGGGATGCTTCTGTTTCCTCGACCCTTCGGTCGATGATCTCTTGACACCGCGTGATTTCCCTTTGGCGTTGCTTGAGGTGATCGTCGGCGATGGCTTGAAGATCGTCGACATTGTAGAGGTAAACATTGTCGAGGAACCCCACGCCGGGCTCAATGTCCCTTGGTACGGCAATATCAATCAACAGGAGGGGACGTGCAGACCGGTTCTCTAGGAGCGGTTGAAGCGTTCCTCGGTCCAGGAGGTAATGGGGGGCCGAGGTGCTGCTGATGACGATATCGATCTTGGGAAACTCGACCGCCCACTCCTCGAATCGAATGGCTTTGCCTCCGAGTTCCGAAGCGAGGTCGACCGCCTTATCGTAGGACCGATTGGAGACGATCACGCTACTGGCTCCGCGCGACAGGAGTGCTCGAGCTGTTTTTTCACTGGTATCGCCGGCACCCAGCACCATGACTTGATGATTCTTAAGGCCATCGAAAATACGTTCGGCGAGATCCACAGCGGCCGAGGCCACGGAGGTCGCTCCGCGCTGAATCTGGGTCTCGGACCGGATTTGTTTGGCGACTTGAAACGCTTTTTGAAACGTTTTGTTCAAGCGGCGACCGGTGTGTTGGCTTTGTAATGCGATTTGATAGGCTTGTTTCAATTGCCCCAGGATTTCAGTCTCTCCCAGCATCATCGAATCAAGTCCGCTGGCCACCCGGAAGAGGTGGGCGATGCCTTGTCTCCCGAGATGACTGTAGATTTCGTCGGTAATGATTGCCTCGACGTTCCGATTGGCGATCAAGCTTTGTTTGAGTGTTGCGACGATCTCCTGGTCGGGGTCGTCATGGGCCACATAGATCTCGACTCGATTGCAGGTGGAGAGAATCACAATCTCTTCAATCGTGGTCTCTTGACGCAGCATCGTCATGGTCTCGGTCAGAGTCGGTTCGGGAATAGCAAACTGCTCTCGCAGGCTGAGGGGCGAGGAGTGATGGCTTAATCCTATGACGGCTATCGGCATGAACAATCGAGGGAAGACAAGCTACTGGTGGAGGCTGGACATCAGATTGGTTCCCCAGAACGTGAGGAGGACAAAGCTGAACGCCAGGACCGAGCCGAGAGCCAGGCGACGTCCGTGAAGGTTGAATCGGAGCCGGGCGACGAGGAGTCCCGCGTAGCCCAGCCAAACCACGATTGACCAAATGATCTTGGCATCGATCTGGAAGGGCTTGCCCGAATTGGAATAAATGAGCGGGGCCATCGCAAGGCCTGAGCTCAGGAGAATGATTCCCGTGAAGAGGAGGCGAGCGATCAACCGGTCCAGACGCTCAATGGGGGGAAGCGATGAGAGGATCGCCCGCAGTTTGTTGAATTTCAAATCGTGTTCCTGCGAGAG
>DEAY01000053.1 GCA_002348345.1 Verrucomicrobia bacterium UBA2970 | reverse complement strand
AGAAAGGTTCTGCGATTGAGGGGGTTCATTCGATGGAGCGCCATCTATTCAATGTAGACAAACTCACTGAGATTGAAGAGGACTTGACAGTAGAGGGCGAGTGCCTCTGCTTGGGCAGGAGAGTCGTTTAATCCCTTTTTGAGAAGGAGGTCTTTCTGCCGGTGGACAAAGTCCAGCGCCTCCCGCTCGTGGCTGTGGGAGAGGCCTTTCCCAAGCGCGAGAGTATGGGCGTAGCGGAGTTGGGATTCGAGGTCTGATCCGCCCTCTGCCCGGACCCGTTGGGCGAAGGCGGTCGCCTGCTGGATCATGAACTGGTCGTTCAACAAGACCAGGGCCTGGGTGGGAACCTGACTCACCGCTCGTTTCGCACAGCTATGGGAGGTGCCGGGGGAGCCGAAGAGTTCGAGCATGGGAAAAGGCAACTGCCGTTTGACGTAGATGTAGACGCTACGTCGCCATTGTTGTGGGCCTTCCTCTTGGAGATCAGGCCATTTGTTGCGTTGGCTGGCGCTCAGCAGGTCCGGGCGAATCCGGGGTTTGATTCCGGGGCCTCCTGCTTCGAGATTCAAGTTGCCTCCGGTGGCCAGGATGGCGTCGCGAAGGATTTCCGATTCGAGGTGCCGTTTGTTCATTCGGGTCCACCACAGGTTGCTCGGGTCTTTGTCAAGATCCCGGGCTGGTTTCTCTGAGGTTTGTCGATAGGTGGATGAGGTAACGATCTCGCGGTGCAGTTGTTTCAGGCTTCCCTGGCGACTGACGAGTTTTGAGGCCAGGTAGTCCAGCAGGTCCGGGTGAGTGGGGGGCTGAGCTCGAGTGCCGAAGTTGCTGGGCGTTTGGACCAGGCCCTCGCCAAAGTGGAACGCCCAAACTCGATTGGCTATGACCCGCCAGGTCAGCGGATGGGTGGCGTCGGTCATCCAACGAGCCAAATCAAGGCGGTCCTGGATTTCCCGGTCCGAGGTGCTCAATGGGGTTGGCACTCCGGCGGACACAATCGGTCCCTTGTTGCGAACGCTCCCGCGCCAAAGAATTCGGGTCGGTTCGGAGGGGTTGTCGTGATCGGTGAAGACGGCGGCCAACGGGGAATGGTCATCATGAGGCTTCTGCTTCGAGGAGGAGGGTAGGAACTGCGGGGATGGCCCAGCCAGTGAATCGAGGTTCAGGGTTTTCTTGGTGGCATCGTGGAAATAAGCGAGAAAGCGGTAGTAGTCCCTCTGGGTGATGGGGTCGTATTTGTGGTCGTGGCAACGGGCGCATCCCAAGGTGATGCCGAGGAACACGCTGGCAGTGGTTGACAGGGCATCGTCGAGTTGGTCGTAACGATACCGTTCCTTGAACTCGCCGGCCCCCATGTTGTTCTCGTTGCTGGGACCGTTTCGGGCGAATCCCGTCGCAACCCAGGTCGAGGCGCTGGCCGATGGGAGAAGGTCTCCCGCGAGTTGTTCAGTGAGGAATTGGTGGTAGGGTTTGTCCTCGTTGAAACTCGAAATGACGTAGTCGCGATAACGCCAGGCATGGGGTCGATGGAGGTCGTCGTGAAACCCGCTGGAATCGGCGTAGCGGGCTAGGTCGAGCCAGTGACGCCCCCACCGTTCCCCGTATTGGGGGGATGCCAGCAATCGATCCACCAGGCATTCGTAGGCATCCACTCGCGAATCGTTGAGGAAGGTGTTTCGTTCTTCCGGGGTGGGTGGAAGCCCGACCAAATCAAAACTCACTCGACGAAGCAAGGTCTCGGAGGTGGCGGCAGGGCTGTGGCTCAATCCTTGATTGCGATGCTGGGCGGAAATGAAAGCGTCGATCGGAGTTCGAACCCAGCGGGTGTTGATCCGAGGGGGGGGCGGGTTGGTGAGCGGTTGGAAGGACCAGAGGGGTGAGGGGGATGTTTCGAGACGGGGTGATCGTTTGGTCTTGTCCATCGATCGAATCCAATCCTTGATCTGTTCGATTTCTTGGGGAGTTAGTTGTCCTTCGGGCGGCATGTGCGGGTCTGATTCCGGATCAAGGAGTTGAACGATCAGACTATCCTCTGGCTGTCCTGGGATGATGACCGGGCCGTTCTCGGAACCCTTGAGCGCGAGCGTTGACGAGGTGAGGTTGAGGTGTTGCTTTGTTTTCCCATCGCCGTGGCACCGGTTGCAGTGCGTTGCCAGGATTTCGAGGGCGGTCGGCTCGGAGGCCGGGGCCTCGATGGTTGCTGAGAGGAGGAGGGGGATGAGGGAGAATAGGCGGATCGCGATCCCCAGCTTCCAAGGGAGAAGAATTCCCGGTAACCCTGGCTTGGACTGAGAGTCCTGACGCATAGATCGACTGTGACTCTAATCAGGAGCTCGGAGTGCCGCAAGGGCGAAACGAGTATCGAAACTGAGTGACGGGGCTCTGTGGTGCACGGTTTTCGGTTTTCCTTCAGAGGTGAATCAGGTTTGCACCAAACGGGAAGCGTTTCCATGCACCATGAAAGATCGGGGATGTAAGGGTATCTCCTGATCGAGAGAATCGCGCTCGGGGCGGGCTGGCTGTTTTCTGTTGGACAATCGGAATCGAATCGGTGTTGTCGGCCTCTGTAAGGCGATATGGAGAGGATGCGGTTGAGAGCTGGAGCGAGGATTCTTTTGATGGCTCTGTTGGTGTTCCCCTTGGAAGGGTGTCGAGTCTCTTGCCGGGCGACACCTGGTAGTCGTCCGCATGGTTTTTTGATCGCTTATGTCGGTCAAAACGATTAAAGGTACCCAATGAGTTCAAACCGACCAGTGAGTTGGGTTTTCGCCTTGGGACTGTTGCTGAATGCGACCGTCAAGGGTGAGGAAGTCGACTTCAATCGGGATGTCCGGTCGATTCTTTCTAATCATTGCCTAACCTGTCATGGGCCTGATGAGGCGGAACGAAAAGCCAATTTGCGGCTCGACACGCCTGAAGGAGCTCGTGCGGATCTGGGGGGCTATGCGGCAATCGTTCCGGGAGATTCTGGGGCGAGTGAGTTGCTTCAAAGGATAACGACTGGGGATGATGAGGACCGAATGCCGCCTTCCAAGACGGGGCCCCGATTAACCGATGATCAAATATCAGTGCTGCGTCGCTGGATCGATGAAGGGGCCGATTATGCTCGACATTGGGCTTATTCGCCACCGGTCCGGCCGGAGTTGCCTCCCGTTGCCGAGTTGGACTGGGTTCGAAACCCGATTGACCGTTTCGTCTTGGCGGCATTGGAGGCACGCGGGGACGGCCCCTCTGAGGAAGCCGATCGTTGGGCCCTGGCTCGACGGGTTTCGATTGATCTGACGGGCTTGCCCCCCCGATGGGAGTCGGCTGAGGCATTTGTGAGGAATCAGGACAAAGCCGCTTACGATCGCTATGTCGATCAATTACTTCATTCGGATGCCTTCGGGGAGCGCTGGGCTCGGGTCTGGCTTGACTTGGCCCGATACGCGGACTCTGCGGGCTATGCCGATGATCCGCCCCGGACGATCTGGGGGTATCGCGACTATGTCATCCGCGCCTTGAATGATAACTTGCCCTTTGACCAGTTTACGGTCGAACAACTGGCGGGGGATCTGTTGCCGAATCCGACAGAAAGTCAGCTGATTGCCACGGCGTTCCATCGAAACACCATGACCAACAACGAAGGGGGAACCAATGACGAACAGTTCCGGAATGAGGCGATTGTCGATCGGGTGAACACAACGATGCAGGTTTGGATGGGGACGACCATGGCCTGTGCGCAATGTCACAATCACAAGTACGATCCCATCTCACAAGAGGAGTATTTTAAGTTCTTCGCCTTCTTCAATAACACCGAGGACAGTGACAAGCGCAACGAGGCCCCGTTCATTTCCCTGTTCACCGAGGAGCAGAGGAAGCGAGAAAGACGGTGGCGAGAGGAATTGGCCCAGGAGGAGTATCTGTTGCAGCGGCCCAATGCCGTGGTGCAGGCAGAACAGCGTGACTGGGAAGCCCGAATCCGGAAAGTGCCGGAATGGTTGATGGTGGACGCGCCCATGGCGGCGGCGGAGTCCCGTTCGCTGAAGGTAACCGAAAGTGGTCTTGTCAAGGCACTTGGGGAACGCCCAGGGAAAGAGGTCTATGAGATTCGTCTTCCGGTTGAGGCACGGGCGGTCACCGCGGTTCGATTGGAGACCTTGGCTCAAAAGGAGAATTTCGCGGTAACGCAGGTTGCCGCTTCCTGGTTGCCCGAAGCACGGCGGTCGACTCGGGCCCGATTTGTCCGGATCGAGCTGCCGGGGAAACAGAAAATCCTGTCACTGGCGGAAGTGGAAGTCTTAGGCGAGGGCAAAAATCTGGCGCTGAAGGGGATGGCCCGGCAAAGTTCCACTGCCTTTGAAGGCGACGCGGCCAGAGCGATTGATGGGATCACCAACGGGAATTACTACGAGGCCAATTCCACCACTCATACCAACACGGGTGACGAGCCTTGGTGGGAGGTCGATTTGGGCGAGTCGGTCGCGATCGATGACGTTCGGATCTGGAATCGGACGGATGGGGGGGAAGCGATCGGGAAGCGGTTGACGGGATTTCGAGTCCTGCTTCTCGATGATGAAAGACAGCCCGTCTTTCGGGTTCAGCCAGGGTCGATTCCCAGTCCCGAGCTCGCACTTCAGTTGGATGGGGCCCGAGCGGTTCCGTTCTCCGAAGCCGTTGCCGATTTCGAACAATCCGGCTTTCCTGCTGTCGCTGTCCTTCAACCGGAGATCAAGCCGGATCGGGCCTGGGCGGTGGGAGGCCAGCTTGAGAAGCCTCATCAATTGACGCTCATTCTGCGCGAGCCCTTGCCCAGGGAGAAGGGTACATTGACGTTGAGGATTTCCCAGCAGTCGCGGTTTGAAAAGCACTTGATTGAGTCGATGAGATTCGCCCTGACCGAGAGTCCGGAGGTTACGGAGTTTTCTCGGACGCCCGAGGCGATCAGGGAGCGGGTGTTGGCGACCGGAGCTCAACGGACTGACGAAGATGGTGAAGTGATCCGTCAACATTTTTTGAGCCTCTCTCCAAGTCTGGAAGGGGTGCGGGATCGGATCGCCGCATTGGAGAAGAAACTGAACGAACAAAAGCCTTACACGACGGTTCCGGTTTTCCGGGAGCTTCGCGGTGAGAAACGGCGCAAGACCCACATTCAAGTTCGTGGGAATTACCTCAATCGCGAAGGCGAAGTGATTGAAGGGACTCCCTCTGCATTTCATCCGTTGCCAAACGGCGCGCCGATGGATCGCCTCACGCTCGCGCGCTGGTTGGTGAGTCGCGATAATCCACTGACGGCCCGGGTGATCGCCAATCGCCATTGGGAACAGCTCTTTGGAACCGGCATTGTCACGACCAGCGAGGAGTTCGGTTCCCAGGGTGAATTACCCTCCCATCCGGAATTGCTGGATTGGCTTGCCGTGGAATTGATGGACAGTGGCTGGGATGTCAAACATCTCCTCAAATTGATCGTGTCCTCAGCCACCTACCGGCAGTCGAGCCAGATCACCGATGGCGTTCTTGAATCGGATCCGGATAATCGTTATCTGGGTCGGGGCCCTCGGTTTCGTCTCTCCGCGGAGATGATCCGTGATCAGGCTCTCTTCATCGGGGGGCTGTTGAGTGACAAGAAATTTGGCCCGCCTGCTCGGCCGCTACAGCCTGAACTGGGGATTAAAGCCGCCTTTGGCAGTGGGATCGATTGGAATCCGAGTGAAGGGGCCGATCGGTATCGCCGAGGTTTGTACACCAACTGGAGGCGCTCAAACCCTTATCCCTCAATGACGACATTCGATGCGCCCAACCGAGAGGTTTGCACAGTAAGGAGACCTCGATCCAATACGCCGCTGCAAGCGCTGGTGACCTTGAACGATCCCGTCTACGTGGAAGCGGCCCAAGGATTCGCCCGACGCATCGTGGCGCAGGGAGGGGATCTCCGGGCCAAGTTGGCGTGGGCGATGAGAACGGCACTCGTCCGCCCTCCCAGAGAGGTGGAGGTGGAGCGTTTGATGGAGCTGCTGACGGACACCAAGCGCCATTATGACGAGGTTCCGGATGATGCCAGGGCGATGGCAACGGAGCCGTTGGGAGCACCCGAACCAGGGGCCGATCTCGCCACGTTGGCTGCCTGGACCGTGGTTGGTAATGTGATTCTCAATTTGGATGAGTTGTTTTTAAAGCGATAGAACGAAATGAATCCTCGATTAGAAAACCTTCAGCTCAAAACCAGACGGCACTTTCTGAAAGAGGCGGGTGTCGGGGCGCTCGCACTCAATTCGCTCCTCGGTCGGGAGACGCTGGGGGCGGTGGCCCCCGCCAATCC
>DEAY01000475.1:8834-9284 GCA_002348345.1 Verrucomicrobia bacterium UBA2970 | reverse complement strand
CTGGATGAATGGAGTCAAATACTACGAGTTCGTCAAGGGGAGTGCCGATTGGAACGCGCGGGTAGCCAAGAGCAAGTTCGCTCGCATGAACCGCTTCGGAAAACCCACCCAGGGGCACATCTGCCTCCAGGACCATGGCAACGAAGTCGCCTATCGCAATATCAAGATCCGCCCTCTCTGAGGATCCGCCGCATTGGCAATAAATTCCCTACTTCTTCTCCTGGGAGTTCCCAAGACAGTAGAGATAGTTCTCGCCGCGAAGAATCAGTGCCTCGCCAATCGGAACGGGCGAGGCACTGAAGCGGTCATCTAGGCGATTCAGGCCTAGGACTTGGGGCTCAGGTCCATGACTCATCACCAGGGTCGCACCGCTTCGATCAACCACGTAAATCCGATCATCGGCGGCAACGGGGGAGGCGAACACTTCCCGGAGACCGGCCAGCCGATACG
>DEAY01000475.1:0-8516 GCA_002348345.1 Verrucomicrobia bacterium UBA2970 | reverse complement strand
CCCGGAGCCCGGCCAGCCGATACGGTCCGCGAAGCGTTTTCCCTGTGACCGGATCCCGGCAAGAAAGAACGGCCTGGTTGTGGCGGAGAAAATAGAGCGTCCCCTTGTAGATGAGCGGTGAGGGGACATAGGGAGTCATCCGGTCGAGCGACCACAGAATATGCGAGGTACCCGTGAGATCACCTTGCGCACCACTCAACTCAATCGCCATCATCGCCTGATGATCATAGCTGTTCCCCACAATCACCACCCCGTTCACAGCAACCGGGGAGGCCACCACGTTTCTGGCAAGACCGCCCGCCTCCCAAATCAGTTGGCCATCCTCTAGATCATAGGATCTCACGCGAGTCGTGGCACTGACGATGACCTGGTTTTTTCCCTCGTGAGTCACAATCAGAGGAGTGGACCACGAAGTGTTCTCATCACGATTCCTTTCCCAAAGAACGTCGCCCCCCTCGGCCGCATAGGCAACGATTCTTGACTGCTTTTCATGATCCCAATTGATGACAAGGACTCCATTTTTTAATGCGGGAGAGCTCCCCTCGCCGTGGGCATGGCGCGTGTCCATTCGACCCATATCCCTTTGCCAAACCAGCTTCCCCTCCCAGTCGAGCGCAAAGAGGCCCTGGGAGCCGAAGGACACATAGATCCGCGAACCATCCGTCACCGGCGAAGGGGATGCGAGACTCCCGGTGTAGTGCCCCCCTTCATGCGGAAACGCGCGCGCCAACCCGCGTTCCCAAAGCAGCCGACCGGTCTGCAGATCAAACGCCATCACCCCGTATTGGTGATCTTGCTCGACCAGAAAATTATCATGGGCTCCCGGTGCCAGATTCCTGACCGGAGCGCGCTTTTCACCGACCGGAATCGCAGTGGTCACCAGAACCTTGTCCCCCCATACGATTGGTGTCGAGTGACCTTTCCCTGGAACCGCAACCTTCCATCGAACATTCTCCGACTCAGACCAAACCAAGGGAGGGCGAGCCGAATTCGAACTGCCATTCTGGTGGGGGCCACGCCAATTGGCCCAGCTTTCCTGATTCGCCCCGTGGCCAAGCAAGCCTCCCAGCGTGAGAAAGCACAGTCCAATACTACCCCACAATGCCCCTCTCCCAGACTTCCTGAGAGGAGTCCCCTCCGCTTCAGCGAAAATTTCACAAAACGCTCTCAAACATCCCACTCTTTCCTAATCAAGTGCATCGAACCAGTTTCATTGACTCCGGTTTCATGACGAGGAACTTCACTCTGACGACCCTCACGATGGTCTTCACCCTCATCGCCATCACATTCTTCTTGGTCAATGACCGAACGCTCAAGAGCAAATTCAACCAAGAGCTCTTCTTGTTACTCTTCCACTTTTTTTCTAACCGTTGTCCTTGCGGGTCTCGAACTCATCGGCCTCCGAATCCACGTCACTGAACAGGATCGGAAAATGGCTCGCCATGATGATCTTCAATGAATGAAGCCCTCAATACGATTCGGCTGAGAACGATCCTGACCATCCGGATACTTCAGGCGAACATTAGCTTTGAACCGGGAGGCGATCGACATCAGGACTTCCCCATCGAACCGGATCTCTATCAGGAGGCCATGGAGACCGCCATCAAGTGCCATTACCACTTCCGCACCGCTGCGAACCTTGGAATCGGCCCTCGCCAATCTGCGTGGGGGGCGTCACCTGTAAAACCAGGTGTCCCGCTCCTTCTAATGACTCATCGAGTCAGCCTCTTCATTTCGCCACCATCCTTCATCGGAAACAGACACTCGCCGAGACACGGACGGCATGGTCGTGACGTATTTCTGAGCCGCCCCCGTATTGATCACAAGGATTCGCTCCTCTGCGCACACCACCCCCTTCTTGATGAGCCCATCCAGAACCGCCAGGCAAATCGCCGTCTCCGGGCAGAGCGAAATCCCCTCTACGGCCGCCGCGATGCCCATCCATGAGGAAATGGAAGACTCTGAAGCACGAACGGCTAGTCCATTGCTCTC
The DNA here is from genome assembly GCA_002348345.1 of Verrucomicrobia bacterium UBA2970. Classification (GTDB taxonomy): domain Bacteria; phylum Verrucomicrobiota; class Verrucomicrobiia; order Limisphaerales; family AAA164-E04; genus UBA2970. The sequence goes on along the minus strand of DEAY01000475.1, from coordinate 6,524 downwards.
TCGAACGGCATCCAAGATCATGAAATCCCCCACGGCCGCCGGCACCCGGATTCCCGCTGCCTGCGTTGAGGCTTTGTCAACCCGAGTGGCATGGCGTTCGCCTTTTTCAAACGCACGAACGATGGGATCACAGCCATCGGACTGACAGGCAACCATCCGCGGACGCACCGAGGAGTCCAGCCAACCCAGTGACGCCAATTCATTGAAGGCTTTCCACATTCCAATCAAGCCGGTCCCTCCTCCCGTAGGATAAAGAATCACGTCGGGCAACCGCCATCCAAATTGCTCGGCCAATTCGAGCCCCATCGTTTTCTTTCCTTCGATCCGATAGGGTTCCTTGAGGGTCGAAAGATCAAACCAGCCTGTCTCCGCCATCGCCTTTCGAATCATGCGGCCACAGTCGTCGATCATTCCGTCAACGCCATAAACTTGCGCTCCAAAGAGTCGAGCCTCGCGCTGGTTGACTTCCGGCGTATCCGTCGGCATTAGGACGGTGGCAGACAAACCAGCCCGGGCGGCGTAGGCAGCCATTGCCCCCCCTGCATTCCCCGCCGTCGGCACCGCCACGGATTGAACCCCCAGTTCCTTAGCCCTGGTGATCGCCATGGCCATTCCTCGCGCCTTGAAGCTTCCCGTCGGGAGTCGGCTCTCATCTTTGAACCAGAGTGAATTCAGACCGAGATGCCGACCCAACCGATGCGCGTGAAAGAGGGGCGTCGTGGTTTCACCCAGGGTGACAATTGATTCTGGCGACGAGGGAGGAAGCAATTCGAGGTAGCGCCACATGGACGCAGGTCGGCCCTTGAGAGCATCCCGGTCAACCTCTGCGCGAAGGCGGGCCAAATCGTAGAGCACCCATAGCGGACGTTCACATCCATCACAGAGCCCCATCAACCGATCCGCCGGAAACTCCTTGCCACAATTGGCGCACTCGAGCTTTCGGACCCATGACACCCTCCGAGCCTAACCCATCGAGTCGGCGGCGAACAGCCCAATCCCGTCAACGAACGCTCCCAGTTGGCAGCCTCCACCCTGCAACGAAAGCGGCTTTCCATTCGACAAATGCCCCACCCTCGGTATCGTTTCAGTTTAGGATAAAGTCCCATGCAGAGTGCCCCTTTCATTCACAAACTTGTAATCCCATTCCTCTGTTTGACCTTCGCGCTTCCCGATGCATTGGAGGCCACCACCAACAAGCCGACCCTTTACGGACACCGGTGGATTGCCATCACTGGTAAGCCGCTCGGGGCGACCGCCGGTGCCCGGATCTTTCACCAGGGAGGAAATGCAGTCGATGCTGTCTGCGCGATGTTGGCAGCCGTTTGCACCCTGTATGACGACTTGAGCTGGGGCGGCGAAACCCAGGCCTTGGTTTACCATCCGACTGATAAAAAGGTTGTCGGAATCAATGCTCTGGGCGTAGCCCCCAGCAGAGCGACGACGGCGTTCTTTTCTGAGAAGGGATATGTTTACCCGGAAGGCAAAGGCCCACTCGCCGCCCTCACTCCCGGCACCCCTGGAGGGCTGATGGTGATGCTCGCGGAATTCGGACGGCTCTCCCTTGGAGAGGTGTTGGCCCCAGCCATGGAGTTGGCTGAAGGCGCGACGCTGGATACCGCCATCGCCGACCGAATCGAGGAAGAGAAGGAAGACCTTAAACGCTGGCCCTATTCAAGGGCACTCTTCCTGCCCCACCTCGGCGAGGCACGCGAGGCCCCCCGTCCGGGCGAGATATTTCGGCAACCGGATCTCCATCGAACCCTTCAGAAACTTGTTGAGGCGGAAGCCGTCAGCCTTCGAACCGGGAAGACCCGTCGTGAAGCCATCTATGCCGCCTATGATCGCTTCTATCGGGGAGACATCGCCGAGGAGTTTGTTCGAAGCTCACAGGAACAAGGCGGACTTCACCGCCTCGAGGACCTTGATCAATGGAAGGTCTATCTCGAGGAACCCGTGGCAACCCTATACAAGGATATCGCCGTCTACAAACTGAGCACCTGGACTCAGGGCCCCGTCCTGATTCAGTGCCTCAACCTCCTTGAGCCAATCGATCTGGATGCCCTGGGCTACAACAGCGCCCGCTACATTCATACGCTCTACCAGGTCATGAATCTGGCCTTCGCCGATCGGGATTTCTATTACGGGGATCCTTATTTTCCTCCCGAGGAACCTCTGAAGGGCCTCCTGTCAAAGGAGTATGCCCAACAACGTCGGCAGGGAATTAATTGGAATTTCAACGACCCATTTGTCCAACCTGGGGATCCTTATCCCTTTCAGGGCGGTCAAAACCCCTTTCTCAGCGAACTCCGAAACTGGCCGAAAACCGCTGCAGTCGTCCCGGAAAACGCCACCCCAGAGATCGCCCAACGTCATCAAGAAGCGTTCCTAGCGGGAACCACGACCATCCAATCGGCTGATCGCGAGGGTTGGGTGGTTTCAATCACACCCAGTGGGGGATGGCTCCCGGCCTGCATCGCCGGGAAAACCGGGGTCGGCATGAGCCAGAGGATGCAAAGTTTCGTCCTCGATCCCGCCGAGAATCCCTACAACACCCTCGTCCCCGGAAAACGCCCCCGAGCGACGCTGACTCCAAGTTTGGCCCTCAAGAATGAGCGCCCTTTTCTCTCGTTCGCCGTACAGGGTGGCGATACCCAGGAACAAAATCTCCTTCAGTTTTTTCTCAATATCGTCGAATTTGGAATGAGCGTTCAAGAAGCCTGTGAAGCACCAAACTTCAACAGTTACCAGGTTCGGAATTCATTTGAAGATCATCGGGCGGAGCCTGGAAAACTCGTTGTCCACGAACGAACCCCTGTCTGGGTTCAGAAGGCGCTTCTCAAGAAAGGTTACCGTCTGTTCTACCAGCAAAAGACCTCGGGCCCAATCACCGCGATTCACTTCGATTCCGAAAACGGCACGTTTCAAGGCGGCGCCAGCGATCATGGGGACGACTACGGAATCGTCTGGTAGGAACCATGCCCGACCGTCCCGATCACAACCACTCGCCACCTAACCCACTCATCTAGGATGCCACTCCTTTACCGAGCCACCGCAGCACTTCTCGCCATTCTGAGCAACCCCATCCAGGGACAGCACCTTCCGGGAACCCCGGGTGCGGAACGCTATGAGAATGCCTCCGCGCCGGCCGACCTTCAAAGCCCGCGCCCCATCGAGGGCGTGGACACGGTCTTCCTTGAGGAGATGACGTGGATGGAAGTGCGAGACGCCCTCAAGGCGGGAAAAGCAAACGTCATCATCCCGACCGGGGGCATTGAACAAAACGGTCCCTACGTCGCGCTTGGCAAACATAACCTCGTCCTGCGCCAGGATTGTGAAGCCATCGCACGCCGGCTCGGCAACACACTCGTCGCCCCCGTTGTCCCCTTCGTTCCGGAAGGCCATTATCATCCGAAAACCCACCATCTTCGTTACCCCGGCACCATTAGCGTGACCGAGGAAACCTTCGAGCGTCTGCTCACAGACATCGCCACTAGTTTCCAAGTTCACCGCTTTGAGAATATCTTTCTGCTGGGCGATAGCGGAGACAATCAGTTCGGAATGGAACAAGTCGCCAAGAAACTGTCCGCGGCCTGGTCTGACCATCCCTCTCGGATCCACTATATTCACGAATACTACGATCCCAGCGCCATTCGCCACTGGCTCGAAGAAAGAGGCATCCATGAAGTGGACGAAGGTCTTCATGATCGGTTTCGCTACGCCGCGCAGATCGCGACGCTGGATCCCCGTCACCTCCGAATCAACCCCAGAAGGCGGGCAGGCCTCACCTCCATCAACGGCGTTTCCCTCCTGCCCCTGGAAAAGACGAAAGCAATCGGCTGGCAATTGATCGACTTCATCGCCCAGCGAACCGCTCTCGCCATCGAGAGACGAATTCGATAATCCGCTTCCCCGCCCTACTCAAATGTCAAGATCCCGAAACGACTGGGCTGGTGAAACGACCCATCCAAGGTAGGACTCCAGCTCTGTTTCTCCACGCCCACGCCGCCGCCGCGGTTGAATCGGTAGAAATTGGCTCGCCACTGGACACCCGCTTTGGGCCGTTCGATCTCAAGATCCTTGAAGGGAATGACCGTCTCGACGGTCCAGATTCGATCGATGTCCTCGGCGTTTGACACCGTTCCATCGACAGAAACGGCACTCTTCATATTCACAGCGGTGAAACTCCAATCCCCGTCGATCCCTTGGGACTTGCCACCCGGATCAAGCCGGTTCGAAATGATCGCGTCAAACACCCCACCCAGCGGATTCCATTGCAATTCAAAATATCGGTCCAAAGCCTCAATCGCCAAAAAAAACTCGACGACTTCTTCTTCCCAAAACCGGCTGTCTCGCTCCATCAAGGTCGCCTGAATGTCCCGATCATAAATGCTCCAGGCCAGATAAAGCGCTTCGTCATCAACAAAAACCCGAACATAGGTGCGATCGGCCGTCCCTCCTCCGCGTCCGTTCTCGACGAACGGCCCCAAAACGAGCGCCTTGCTCCACACCCCCTCCTCCAGGTTGCCATCAACGACAACGGAACCTTCGAGTCGAGGAACGCTTGCTTTCGGGAGCGCCGCCCCCTCGATCGAAGGGAATCCTACGATGAGTGGAGCCGCCCCGAGAAAAAAACCCCAAACCGCCCATCGGATGTGCCGTGATCCTATCATGGTTCGAGATTGACCCAAATGAGTCCAAGCATCGAGTCAGAAATCGTTGGAACGATTTCTCATGCCGCGACCGGAATGGATCGCTTGTCATCCAGCCAAGAGTCTGGCACCGTCCCGATTCAGATCGTCAATGGACAACTATGGTCAACACCTCGAAGTAGCCCGCAGGCTGGCGCAGGAGGCAGGCTCGATTCTGATGAACTTCTTCGGCCGGGCCAAGGTCTCGGAGAAATCCCCTCAGAATCTCGTTACGGAAGCAGATCTGGCCAGCGAGAAGGCGATCACTCGGGGCATCCAGCAGGTATTTCCCTCTCACCTCCTGCTTTGCGAAGAGGGTGAATCGACGGCGAACGGCTACGAAGATGATGTGTGGGTCATCGACCCCCTGGATGCGACGAACAACTACGCCCACGGAATCCCACACTTTTCGGTCTCTATCGCCTATGCCCGGAGAGGTCGGCCGAGAATCGGGGTCATCTGGGATCCCATTCGAAAGGAGGAATTCTGCGTTCAAGCTGGCCAGGGTGCGTTTCTCAATGACGTACGAATCCACTGCTCCACCACAAAGCACCTAGAGGAAAGCATCATTGCGACTGGATTTTACTACGACCGAGGGGCCCTTATGGAACGAACCTTGGATGGAATCCGTCATCTTTTTCACAGAAGAATCCGGGGGATTCGCCGGACGGGAGGAGCCGCGCTTGATCTGTGTTGGACCGCCTGCGGCCGGTTTGATGGCTTCTTCGAGTATGAATTGGCCCCCTGGGACTACGCCGCTGGAGCCCTTATGGTTCAAGAGGCTGGCGGGATCTGCACGGATCGTTCCGGTGCTCCGCTCGAGCTCACGTCCCGCCACATCATTGCCGGAACTGGTCCGCTTCATCGGGCCCTTCTTTCCGCCGTCAAATGGGAAGCCATTGAATAGGACACTCTCTTTAGGGTTGAACCTTCATAACAAAACCACCCATCGCCCGGAATCCCTTCTGGCGCCAAACTTCTGAGCATGGGAAGGGCCGGATCGCCCCATCCACCGACGACCCGCATTAAAAACGTCGGTTGTTCGTCAAATCCGCTACAAACCCGACGCCGAGAGATCGAAGTTTTATTTGAATTAAATCCCTTTCGATGCGATCTATGTGGGTCAGTTGTTGCTGCCCGACTCAAGAAAAAATCATTTCAGTCTCTCATCCCTCGTCTCGTCCACGGTCCTAGGGATCGCTGTATCTTTCGGCACACCCCTTTCCGCCCAGACCCCAGAGTCGGCAAGCGAACCCAAACCGGGAACCGTCCTCCGAACCCTATCGGCGGGGTTGGCGATTCCAGGGACCGAATTAAGAAAGCTGTATCTCGTCGATCTCGAGGCGACGGTTACATTTAAGTTTGGTCATCTCTTCTATCTCCACGACGGAACTTCCGGAATCTTCGCCCAAGCCTATGGAATCTCGTCGGAGGAACTGACCGGCAAACGCTTACGCGTTCAAGGATCCCTTTTCAAAGGGGATTACGTAAACCAACTCATGCTCAGTGGCTATGAGATCCTCGGAGCGGGGCAACTGCCCGTTGGGGAGTTGCGAACGTTTGATCAACTGGAGGAGGGCATTTTCGACAGCCAATGGGTTGCGATTGAAGGCGTTGTCGATGAAGTCGAAGCAACAGAAGATCAATTGTGGGCCAACCTGGTCATGGAGGGAGGCCGTTGCGATCTCAAGCTCGTTCCGGTCCTCTCCTCAGGCGACCTCGCCAGCGTCAAGCGGGGAACCGTCCTCCAAGTCGAAGGCGTTTCGGCGATTCGGACTGGGGACGCCAAGAGTGTCGCTAGCCTCCACATTTATGCTCCTGGATTCGACCAACTCA
>DEAY01000108.1 GCA_002348345.1 Verrucomicrobia bacterium UBA2970 | reverse complement strand
AGCGATCGAAGAACCCGAGATAAAGTCAGACGATTCTTTTTTCACTGGCTCGAGATCGAAGATCGAGATTGGAGCAAGGATCCGACTTTGTTTCCGGAATTCAGTGACGCCGTCGTCGCCGACCTGCGATATTCTCTCGAGCAGATGGTCGAAGGCACGGTTTGGGGGCAAACTTCAGACTATCGGGAATTGCTGCTCACCGATAAGCTTTTCCTCAACCAACCCCTTCGCCAGCTCTACGCTCCCGACCGCCAAGACGTCGTCTCCCTGCCACCAGGGGAATTCGAAGCGGTTTCATTACCAGACCAACGCTCCGGGATCCTGACCCACCCCTATCTCTTGAGCGCCTTTTCCTATCACAACAGCACCTCGCCCATCCATCGGGGAGTCTTCCTCACTCGCAATGTCATGGGCCGGAGTCTTAAGCCACCGCCGGAAGCCGTGTCCTTCAAGAACGAAGACTTTCCCGCTGACCTCAGTATGCGTGAAAAGATCACCCAGATCACTCGAGACGCCGCCTGCATGAACTGCCACTCAGTCATCAACCCCCTGGGGTTCGCCCTCGAGAACTTTGATGCGGTCGGGCGATGGCGTAACACCGAGCATGACCAACTCATTGAGACCCAGAGCCAATACCCGACCGAAGGAGGCGACACCGAAACCTTCCACCGAGCAAGTGACCTCGCCCGCTATGCCGTGAGGAGCCCGACCGCGCATCGGGCATTCGTCAGACAGCTTTTCCGCTACCTCACCAAACAAGAACCCGCTGCCTACGGTTCGGAGACCCTGGAGACCCTGCGGTTGCACTTCGTCGCTAATCAGTTTAGTATCCGGTCCCTCATCGAAGAAATTGCCCTTGTCGCCGCCACTCAGGGTCTCGACCAAACTCCTCGTTCAAACTCATGAAGCAGATTGATATGAAGCGTCGCCGGTTCCTTCAAACCCTCGGGGTCGGGTTTGCCTCGCTCCCGTTTGTCGCAGGCCTGCCGAGCCTCCGGGCTTCCTCAAACCGTGACACCTTTCCGCGCCAGCGATTGATCGTCATGTTCTCCCCGAATGGGACCCTTCCCACGGAATTCTGGCCCGATGCGTTCGACCCCGACGCAGCACTCGCTCTCAAACCGATTCTCCAGCCCCTCGCGTCGTATCGCCGTCGGATGCTCATGCTCAAGGGCGTGAACAACCGAATCCGAGGTGACGGCGACGGCCACATGCGAGGAATGTCCTGCCTGCTCACCGCCAAGGAACTGAACCCTGGCAACATCCAGGGTGGATCGGACACCCCCGCAGGCTGGGCCAGCGGCATTTCCATTGATCAGCAGATTGCCAACCAGCTTCAATCATCGGAGGCGACCCGGACTCGGTTTGGCTCCCTTGAGTTCGGTGTCGCCGTCCCCAATCGGGCGGACCCCTGGACGCGAATGGTCTATGCCGGGGACAACAAGCCCCTGGCCCCGATCGACGATCCTGGTCAAATGTTCAATCGCCTCTACGGAGGCAGCCAGGATCGGGAACACCTCTCCAGTATCACCGATTACGTTTACCAGGATCTCAAACGGATCCAGGGGAGAATCAGCCCGGAGGACCAATCCTTGCTCGACGAACATCTGGCACTGGTTCGGCGTCTGGAAACCGATATTGCAGCCGCCCGAGCTCAGAGTGAGTTGGATCATCCGGAACCCGAAATCGATCCTGATATCGAGCTCGTGAATGACAACACGCCTGCCATCAGCCGGATGCAAATTGACTTGATGGTGAACGCCCTCGCCAATGACATGACCCGAGTCGCCAGCCTTCAATACATGCGATCGGTCGGCCAAGCACGGATGCGTTGGCTCGATATCAATGAGGGACATCACTCCCTCTCCCACGAACCCGACAAGAATCTCGAGGCCCAAGAGAAGCTGAAGCGGATCAATGTTTGGTTTGCTCAAGAGCTGGCCTATCTTATCCGGCGTTTGGATGAAACTCCCGAACCAGGAGGGGTGGGCGGGTCCATGCTCGACTCCACCCAAATCGTCTGGGTTAATGAACTGGGCAAGGGCAATTCACACACGCTCAATAACATCCCCTTCGTTCTCATCGGGGGTGGGGCGGGATTCAAAACGAATCGAGCCCTGGACTTTGGAGGCATCCCGCACAATCGGCTTTGGCTCACCCTGGCTCATGCCTTTGGCAATCCGGAACTTCAAACCTTTGGCTCCCCTCGCTTCAGTGAGGGGGGTGCCCTCGACCTGTCTTAGGAAGAGGACAAACCAACCCTTCAAGCTCGCATGCATTCACTGCGCCTCGCCCTCCTCCTAGGAGGGCTCTCCTCCATTGTCTCTGCGGAAGACAACCGCTTCACGCACCTCCAGCTCTCAACGGAATACCATGGAGAAGGGGCGGCCTTTGGAGAATTGAATGGGGACGGGCATCTCGACCTTGTTTCCGGACCCTATTGGTACGAAGGCCCCGATTTCAAAGAACGTCACGAGTATTATCCCCCCAATCCGAAGGATCCCAATCGGAACGGATACACCAATGACAACTTCTTGGTTTTTGTCGGCGATTTCAACCATGACCAGTGGAATGACATCTTCGTTGTCGCCTTTCCCGGTACGACGGGTCACTGGTTCGCCAATCCAAAAGGGGCCCCCGGTCACTGGGCTAAACATCTCGCCCTCACCGGGCTCGGCAATGAATCGCCCGCGCTTGAGGATCTGAATCGGGATGGCATCCCCGAGTTGGTTTGCATCAGGGAGGGCGCCTATGGATATGCCAGAATCGATTCGCACCATCCGCAATCCGCCTGGAAGTTCATTCCATTTTCGGAATCCAAGAATCTCAACGCCTACACCCATGGCCTGGGCCTCGGCGACCTCAATGGGGATGATCGTTTGGATTGCCTGACCAAGGACGGATGGTATCAGCAACCCAAGGAATGGAAAGAGGGCCAGCCCTGGACCTTTCACGCCTACGATTTTCGTCCCAGCCGGCGACTTCCCTTCCCCGGGGGCGCCCAGATTTTCGCCTATGATATCGACGGCGATGGCGATCAAGACCTCATGATGAGCCTTGCAGCTCACGGCTATGGTCTCGCCTGGTTCGAACAAAGAGAGGATCAAGGCATGCGCGTGTTCCATCAGCACACCCTTCTCCGGGATGACGGAAAAGCGACCCCATTCCTCGAACCCTTCTCTCAACTCCATGCCATGGCCCTCGCCGACGTGAACCGGGACGGTTTACTCGATCTGATCACCGGAAAATGTCGGTTCGCCCACGGACCGGCGGGGGACCCGGATCCGCAGGGAGATCCCGTTCTTTACTGGATGGAGCTCTCCCGTTCGACCTCGTCTCGCTTCATTCCGCACCTGATCGGACGAACGAGCGGCGTTGGCCGCCAGATTGCCGTTGCTGATCTTAACGGGGATCATCGTCCTGAAATCGCCATTGGTAACAAGACAGGTACGTCTGTTTTCTGGAATCACTAGCCCTCACCACCAGCCATGGGCCAAAAGCTCTTTCAAACGGTGGTCCGCATTGGAGAACCCTCATGGGGATCTCCTCTCTCTCCGGAGAGGGTCTTTTTGAATGAATTCGATCCCCCCTCAAACCAATCCTGCTAAATCATCGACAATCGACATATTTCCCTGTTTGATCTGCCGGTTTTAAAGAAACCATGGACGAAACCAATTCGCTAATCGCCCAAAGAAGGAGCAAGTTGGAGGCACTTCGCGCTCAGGGAATCGATCCCTTTGCCAATCAATTCACTCCGGAGGAGACCTGCCAAGAAGCCCTCGAACACTACGAGGACGAACGTGAAGTCGCCGTCGCCGGCCGGATCATGTCTCATCGGGTGATGGGAAAAAGCCAATTCCTTCACATCAAAGATCAAAGCGGACGCATCCAGCTCTACGGACAGAAGCAGATGCTGGGTGACGATCAGTTCGCCGTGCTCAAGCAACTTGATCTTGGTGACATCATCGGGGCAAAAGGAACTCTCTTCACCACAAGGATGGGAGAACGATCCATCAAACTCTCGTCATTCACCGTCCTGAGCAAGGCTCTCCGCCCGCCCCCCGAGAAGTTTCATGGACTGGAGGATGTCGAAATCCGCTATCGCCAGCGTTATCTGGATCTCATCGCCAACGACGAGGTGAAATCGGTTTTCCTCAAACGGAGCCAAATCATTAGGGAAATGCGGAACTTCCTCAATGACCGCGGATTCGTCGAGGTGGAAACACCGATGATGCAACCCATCCCAGGAGGAGCCGCGGCCCAGCCATTCGTCACCCAGCACAACGCTTTGGGATGCCAATTCTACATGCGAATCGCACTCGAGCTCTACCTCAAGCGTCTCCTGGTGGGAGGGATCGACCGGGTCTTTGAGATCGGACGCAATTTTCGAAATGAGGGGCTGTCCCGTCGTCATAATCCCGAGTTCACCATGCTTGAGGCTTACCAGGCCTTCGGCGATTACGAGTCAATGATGGAACTGGTCCAGTCCCTGATCTGCCACATCGCCCGACGGGTGATCGGCACCCTGAAGGTCGATCACAAGGACGAGGAGGGCAACGTCATCCGGACGATCGACCTGAGCCCCGACTGGCGCCGGGTGCCCTACAAGGATTTGATCCGTGAAAAAGCGGGAAACGACTGGTTCGACCTTACGCCTGAACAACGACGAACCAAGGCGATCGAAATGGATGCCGAGATTCACGAGACCGACGAAGACTTCGAGGTCACCAACGCCCTCTTTGAGAAATTCATCGAACCGACGCTCATCCAACCGACATTCGTGACCCACCTCCCCAAGGAACTCGTTCCCTTGGCGAAACTCTCCCCCGACGATCCCAGCACGGTCGAGGTGTTTGAATGCTGTATCAACGGTCAGGAAATCGCCCCTGCGTATTCGGAACAAAACGACCCCATCCAGCAACGCCAGAGCCTTGAACATCAAGCCGGTGGAGAACAACAGAAGCTTGATGAAGACTTTCTCGTGGCTCTCGAACACGGCATGCCTCCCGCGGGCGGGATGGGCCTTGGAATCGATCGACTGTGCATGATGCTCCTGGGCCAGGAAAACATCCGGGACGTCATTCTTTTCCCTCAAATGAAGCCGAAATAGGATCCCTGACGGCGACCCCATCAAGACGACAAGGAGAGGACGATCGCGGACACAAAGAATCGGCAAACGGCGTCGCGCTGCTCATCCCTCTTGCTTTCCACTGCGACCCGGGCCAGGATGAAGCCGATCACCTGCTCGGAGGCACACGGCCATGAATCCATCCACTCCCCATCCGACTCGACAAACCCCACGACGCCAATTCATTTCACAACTGGCAGCCCTCATCGCAGCCGGAAGCTCGCCTCAGGTTTTGGCGGGCAACCGCAAGTCGGGCAACCAGCGACCGCGGGTGGGGACAGGGCAGTATGTTTATGAGTGCTACCATGATTGGGGCCTTGACCGCCTTCCCGCCGGCCACCACTACGGCGGTGCCTCGCACGGGGTGACGACCGATTCGCAGGGCCTGATCTACATCACTCACCACGGCAACCCGGGATCGATTTTTGTCTTCGATCCGAGCGGTCGGTTTGTCAAGTCAATGGCTCCCCACCAACGAACTCTGGACAAGGAATCTTCCTCATCGACAGGAAGAGGTCACGGCATTGACATCCGCAAGGAAAACGGCGCTGAGTTCATCTATTTGGCGCCGAACCATGCTTCCCTTTTCTTTTCGAAAATCTCTCTCGACGGTGAACTCCTTTGGCATCGTGACCGTGGATCCCTCGAGAGGGAATCGTCCGTCTTTCAAGATGCCAGGGTCCGCTTCCGCCCAACCAACACGAGCTTTCGACCGGATGGCGGCTATTACCTGGGTGATGGCTACGGCAGCAACACTCTTTTCGAATACACCAAGGATGACCAATTTGTCCGCGCCATCGGAGGAAAAGGGACGGCGGATGGCAAATTCCAGACTCCCCATGGCCAGTGGCTGGATGATCGCGACGGCATCCCAAAGCTGGTGGTCGCCGACCGGGCCAACCGTCGACTCCAGTGGTTTGACATGGACGGCCAACATTTGAAAACCCAGGGTGGCTTTCTCTTTCCAGCGGATATTGATACTCAAGGGGAACTCATGCTGGTGCCCGATCTCCATGCAAGGGTGACCCTGCTGGACCGAAACAACCAGGTCATTTCCCATCTCGGCGAGGATCCCACCTGGCGGGCCGAAGTCCTGAGCAACAACTTTGCGATGCGCTCCAAACGCTCCCAATGGCGGCCGGGACGTTTTGTTCACCCCCACGACGCCTGCTTCGATTCCGAGGGCAATATCTTTGTCGTCGAATGGGTCGAATCGGGTCGGGTTACTAAACTGGTGCGCGTCTAACCTCTCATGAAGCTTCTGATTTTCCGTCGCGAAAAGAAATCGAAGCATCGATGGCCTCTGGTCTGGCTTGCCGTCCTCACCATCAGCTTCGGCACGCTCCAGGCCGCCCCGTCGCGACCCAACATTATTCTCTGCATGGCAGATGATCACGGCTGGGGAGACGTTGGATACCAAGGACACCCGTTTATCAGCACGCCAAACCTTGATCAAATGGCCGCTGAGGGGATCCAATTCGATCGATGGTATGCAGCCGCCCCGGTCTGCAGCCCCACACGCGGTAGTTGTCTAACCGGGCGTCACCCCTATCGATACGGGATTTATTCTGCCAACGTCGGACACCTCAAAGACCAAGAGATTACCCTCGCGGAAATACTCAAACAGCAAGGCTATGCCACCGGTCATTTTGGGAAATGGCACCTGGGCACATTGACCCGAAGGATTCGAGATGCCAATCGAGGTGGAACGGAAAAGGGGAAAGGTCACTATTCCCCTCCCTGGCAAAACGGATTCGACGATTGTTTTTCAACCGAATCAAAGGTACCGACCTTCGATCCGATGCGTAATCCCGCTTCCGTGAGCCGGGAAGCAAAGCGGAACGTTCCCGTGGGTGGCTCCTACGGAACATCCTACTGGACCGGCCCGGATAAGCGCGTTCCCGAAGCCGACCTTCGTGGGGACGACTCGAAGCTCATCATGGATCAAGCCCTTCAGTTCATCTCCAAAGCGGTTCACCAAAAAAAACCCTTTTTCGCTGTCATCTGGTTCCATGCCCCTCATACTCCGGTGGTCGCGGACGCCTCCCACCGCAATCTCTATTCCGACCACCCCTTCGGTCTTTACGGTCAGCACTATCATGGCTGTCTCTCCGCTCTCGATGATCAATTGGGCCGACTGCGAGACCACCTCGAGTCGAAGGGCGTGTCAAACCACACGATGCTGTGCTACTGCGCAGACAATGGCCCGGAGAGCTCTGTTGATAAAGGCGCAGGCACGACCGGCCCGTTCCGAGGACGAAAACGAAGCCTCTACGAGGGAGGGGTCCGCGTTCCGGCCCTGCTGGTCTGGCCAGACCAGATCAAGACCCCCTTCAAGACCAAGGTTCCTTGCGTGACCAGCGATTACTTCCCCACGATCCTCGACGCACTCGGCCTCCCTCTGCCCAACCGTCCCTACGATGGCATCAGCCTCATGCCCCTCATTCAACGCAAAACCCGACAACGGACCGAGCCCATCTGCTTTCAATCAAGAAAGGTCGCCGCCCTTCACCAAGGCCGCTTTAAGCTGGTGAGCCACGTTACAAGTCTAGAGTCAATCCACCCAGGCCGGAACGAATTGTACGACTTGGCTGCTGACCCCGGCGAACGCGAAGATGTCGCCTCGAAGCATCCTCAATTAGTGACCCGGCTCGGCCAAAAACTTCGAGTTTGGATCGAGTCATGCCATCAATCTGACACCGGAAACGACTACTGAGAGAATCCCGACCGTTTTCACGTGGGGATCTGTTTGCAGAATGGAATCATCGACCCTTATGATGGTCCCTCGAAACAATGAGTAGTGCAGACGAACCCAATCATGCTCTCCCACCCTCCTATGCCCGGACCGACGGCCGGACCGATTCCTGCTTGCGAAAGATCACCTTCAAGAATCATATCGCGCCCTATGCCACTGGGTCGACATTGATCGAGTGGGGGCTCACCCGAGTCATTTGCGCAGCCACCATTGAGGAACGTGTGCCCCGGTGGATGAGGGAACAATCGTCGCCAGGAGGCTGGATCACCGCCGAATACTCGATGCTCCCCTATTCCACCCTCCATCGCAAGCAGCGGGACAGCACTCGCGGAAGAATCGATGGCAGATCTCAGGAGATTCAGCGCCTGATCGGTCGCTCCATGCGCGCCGCCGTCGATTTGGAGAAACTTGGGCCCCGGACCATTTGGATTGATTGTGACGTGTTGCAAGCCGATGGTGGCACCAGAACCGCGTCGATCACCGGAAGCTTTGTGGCGCTCTCCTTGGCACTGGAACGCCTCCTGGAAGAACAAGTGCTCACCGAGTTGCCCCTGGTCAAATCCATTGCGGCCGTCAGCGTCGGGATGGTCGAGAAGACACCACTCCTCGATCTCTGTTATGAGGAGGACGCTTCCGCAGAGGTCGATCTCAACGTGGTCATGACCTCCGAGGAAGAATTCGTTGAACTTCAGGGCACGGGAGAGCAAACCACCTTCATCGGCTCCGAGTTAACCCAGATGCTCGACCTGGCGAGAAAAGGGATGCGGGAACTGCGGGAACTTCAGCAGTCGGCCTTGGAGAAGGCCTAGCGAGCCCAGCGTCATGAGTCCATCCGTTAGGGCGCTCTACCTCATGCGCCACGCCGAGGTCGCCATCGACTATCACCGGACCTTCGGTGGCACCATTGATATGGATCTCTCGCCAAGAGGCGTCCAACAGGCGACCACTCTGGCCGACTATCTCCGCCGGCATCCCTTTGATTCTTGTTTCACCAGTCCGATGCAACGCGTTCAACAAACGGTCGCCCCCCATGCGGCCTGGACCGGTCGCCCTCCCCAGCCCTTGGACGAACTTCGCGAAGTCGATTTCGGCGACTGGACCGGTTTGAAATGGGAAGAGGTCCAAGAACAGCGGGGTCAAAGTGCCTTCGACTGGCTCCATCTCTTGGAATCGAACGCCATCGCCGACGCGGAACCTATCGAAGCGTTTCGTAATCGCTCCCAAGCGGCCTTGGACGCGATCCTCACTCCGGAGAACGGGGATCGCATTGGCGTGTTCTGCCATGGTGGCGTCATTCGAATGCTCCTGGCGTTGCTGTTGGATGTTCCCGTTCGGACGATGGCCTCCTTCGAGTTCAACTATGCCTCGGTCACCCTTGTTCATCTCAAGGGTGACCGACCCGAGATCCAGTCGACCAATTTCTGTCCATGGGATCATCCGCGATAACGACTCGACCGGCCATTCGTCAGATCTCGCTGACGGCAGCCCGAGAATTAGAGGAACCTCTTTCCGGGTTCCTTGAAGCGCTCTTCGATTCCCCTCCTTCGATAGTGACCCGGGAGGGAAGCCCCGACTCCGTGGTTTCGGTGTTTATCCCTGTGGACTCCCGGAGCGTTACCGAGATCAAGCAATCCATTCGCTTGCATCTCGAATCGCTCTCCGCCCACGGCATCTCCATCGCCGGTCCCAAGATCAGCGTTCGCCGAATCCGGAATCAGGATTGGAGCGAGAGCTGGAAACGTCATTTCCGCCCCATCGAAATCAACCAACACCTTCGCATCGCTCCTCCCTGGGGCCGTCGGAAAGCCAGACCGGGACAACATGTGGTGACACTCGATCCCGGAATGAGCTTCGGAACGGGCCACCACCCGACCACCCACTTCTGCCTGAAGCACCTTGCTGAGTTTGCCTCCGGGACGACCGATTCGTCCCTTCTCGATATCGGCACGGGTTCTGGAATCCTGGCGATTGCCGCCGCCAAGCTCGGATTCCAACCGGTTTGCGGATTCGATTTTGATCCGGATGCGGTTCAATCCGCCCGGGCGAACGCCGACCGAAACAACGTCTCTCGAGAGATTCGATTCTTTCAGGCGGACCTGGCAACCTGCCCCCCAATCGACCCTCAACACTTCTCGGTGGTTTGTGCCAACCTCACCCACGACCTCCTCAAGGCTCATCGAAAACCAATTGCAGAGGCGGTTGAAGTGGACGGATTACTGTGTCTGGCGGGGATCTTGAACCATCAGTTCCCTGAAGTCGAAGCGTCATTCAACGAGATCGGATTCGCGTGCATCGATCATCAAACCCAGAATGAATGGACTTCCGGAGCCTTCCAACGGCCCCGCCAATGAATTGGATTGAGGCACCGCCCTTTCCTTGACCTTGAGGGCCTCCCGATCCGCGCCCTTCGAAAATCGAACGTCCGGGTTGGACGAGGGTCTAAGGGTCTGATGAGTCTCGTTTCCGACCAGACGACCTCTCGCCTCCGTCGTAGAAGTTGGTGCCCTCTGTGGCAGGGGAACCTTCGCCGATCCCAGTTCGAAGGACCCTTTGCCCGCACGCTGCACCTCCCAAAACCAGTCACAGATTCCGCCTCAAACCCGAAGCGTTTCGGGTGCCCTCCCCCCCCAAGCAACAGGAACCAATCATGACGAAAAACCCATTCACCATGAACGACGTCATCCGCAATTCCAAACACGGTTTCCAGCAAATGGACGACCGCCCGGGCAAGCCCCAAAAGCACCGCTACGAACGCCGAAAAATCAGGGAAATCCTTCGCGGCCAAGATTTGACCGAGCCGGAGGAACCCTGAGGCGTGCCATTCATTTGCCTGGACGCCTTACAGAATTGACCAGGGAAGCCCTTGATCAGCATGACTGGCACCCGGGGCAGACTCCAAAAAACTCCAACTTGTGCGTGACCTCCCGATACCCGCTCGCAGCCGCGATCTGATCCTGGAATTCACTCGGAAAACACTCGTCGATTTCGACAATCTCGGAACACTGCCGACAAATCAAGTGGTGGTGATGGTCATTTCCTCCCTCGCTAACCAATTCGAAGCGAGCCACCCCATCTCCGAAATCAAACCGTTTCACCATTCCCATATCCTCCAGCATGTGCATGGAGCGATAGATGGTCGCCAGATCACAGGCTTCCCCGACAGCGGCGTAGACCTCCTTGTTGGTCATCGGATGGGGGTGATTTCGAAGCAGTTCGAGAATCCGTTTTCTCGGCCCCGTGATCTTCAGGTCGCGACGACGTAACTGCTCCGTCAGGCGATCCAATTCCTGCTTCGGATGCTGATGGTCATGCCCCATGACCTAGACGCTAACGTGAAGCGAAACCCACAGCAAGCTCGAGGTCTGGATCGCCCACCCAAACTAGCGTTTTTTCCGTTTCCAGAACTTCATAAAACGGAGATAACCACCGCCACCCCCATCTCCGGGCTCCTTCGACAGATCGCTGGGGGGCACCCCTACCCCATCATTCCGAGCGCAGACGCTCGTCAATCAACCCAGCAAGTTCGTCGATCGAAACCCGTTTCTGTTCCGTCGTGTCCCGATCTCGAAGTGTAACCGTGTCACTCAATGCCGGATCCTCTCCTGCCCCGACCGAATCAAAATCAACCGTCACACAATAAGGCGTCCCCGCCTCGTCCTGCCGAGCATACCGCTTGCCGATGGATCCCGTCTCATCGTAGACCGCCGCAAACCGACCCTTCAATTGATTGTAGATTTCATTCGCCTTTGCCACCAACTCAGGCTTGTTCTTTTGAAGCGGAAACACACCCACTTTGATCGGAGCCACCCGTGGATGAAATTTCATCACCACCCGCTTTTCCAAATCCCCCTTCGCATTCGGGATCATTTCCTCGCTGTAGGCATTGCACAACAGAGCCAACACGAGGCGATCCACCCCCGCACTGGGTTCAATCACGTGGGGCACGTATTTCGTCTTTGCATCCGCATCGAAATACTCCATCGATTTTCCACTGTGTTCCTGGTGTTGGGACAAATCATAATTACCGCGAGCCGCAATCCCTTCCAGTTCTTGGACGCCGAAGGGAAAGTGATACATGATATCGACCGTCGCCCGGGCGTAGTGAGCCAGCTCATCTCCTTCCTGCCAATAGAGCTCGAGAGATTCGGCGGGAAGACCAATCGTCTCGTACCAACGCAACCGTTGGTCGATCCAATACTGATGCCACTGCTTCCAACCCCAGTTCGGAGCCGGGCGACCGGAATCCAGGTCTTCCGCCGGAACGCCGCCGTCGGCATGAGCGACCTCGTCGGGTTTGATAAAGAACTCGACCTCCATCTGCTCAAACTCCCTTGATCGAAACGTATAGTTCCGTGGATTGATTTCGTTCCGAAACGCCTTTCCGATTTGGCAAATCCCGAAAGGCACCTTCTGTCGTGAGACATCAAGCACGTTCTTGAACTGTGAAAAAATCGCCTGCGCCGTTTCCGGCCGGAGGTAGGCCACGTTTTCTTCCGATTCCACCGGCCCCACGTAGGTCTTGAACATCAGATTAAAGGCACGGGGTTCCGTCTTTTCCGCCTCACACTCGGAAACCTTTTTGCTCGGCTTGTCCAAACAAGGCGTCGATTCGAGTTGATCGGCCCGGAATCGCCCTTTGCATTTCTTACAATCGACCATCGGATCGCTAAAGGTCGAGGTATGACCACTGGCCTCCCAGACTTTCGGATGCATGATGATGGTGGCGTCGAGTCCAACAATATCCTCCCGTTCGCGAGTCATGCTATGCCACCAGCAATCCTTGACATTGCGCTTTAATTCGGCGCCGAGTGGACCATAGTCCCAGAAGCCATTGATCCCACCGTAAACCTCGGATGACTGAAAAATAAAGCCACGACGCTTACACATGGAAACGAGTTTTTCCATCAATTCACTACCTTTGGGCTCGGACATAAGCGCGGCAGCTTCCGGCATGAGGGTTTCAATGTCAAGAGGACGGATCCCCAACACAACGTTGAACATTAGGATCGCAGGCGGGGAACAACCGCCCCCACCCACCCGGTGATGGAACCCGACCTCGGGCCGCACAGACCATCCCATTGCCCTTTCCGGCTCTTCCCCAAGCGGCCGTAGTCTCGCAAGATATCCCCGTGGACAGCGGCAAAGCGAGGTGATAGGATCCGCGTCCTTTGTCGTGGATACCGAAGCAAAAACGATTCGCAATCAACCCGTTAGGGTCTCTCCCATCGTCGATCGGATTGGGAATACGCCGTTGCTGGAGCTCCGTCGAGTCTTGCCCAAAGACATCGGCAAAAAGGTTCGCATTCTAGTCAAAGCGGAATGGTTTAATCCGGGAGGTTCGGTCAAGGATCGCCCCGCTTTGCAGATCGTGAGGGATGCCATGGCTTCGGGGGCACTGCATCCCGGCCAAGCCCTCATCGATTCGACCTCCGGCAACACGGGCATCGCCTTTGCCATGATCGGTGCCGCCCTCGGGTTTCCCGTCCACCTGGTCATGCCGAGTAATGTGAGCACGGAAAGAAAGAAGATCCTGACGGCCTACGGAGCAACCATCATCTACTCCGATCCGCTTGAAGGATCCGATGGCGCTCGTCGATTGGTCAATAAAATGATCGAAGAGGAGCCCGATACCTATTTTTTTGCCGACCAATACAGCAACGACTCCAATTGGAAGGCCCACTACCAGACCACCGGACCCGAGATTTGGAGAGATACTGCAGAGCAGATCACCCACTTTGTCGCCGGCCTCGGCACGAGCGGCACGATGATGGGAACGAGTCGCTTCCTCAAAGAGAGAGCCACTGGAGTCAAAACTATCGCCCTCCAACCCGAACCCTTTCACGGGATCGAAGGCTGGAAGAACATGGACACCGCGATCCCGGTAAGCATCTACGA
>DEAY01000302.1 GCA_002348345.1 Verrucomicrobia bacterium UBA2970 | reverse complement strand
GATTCCTCCGGTCCATTGAATCAGATTGTCGATCAGCGCCTCCGTGACCATCCCTGCCCCTACCGGGACGGAATCGTAGGACTGGTAAACGCCCATGAAAAACCAGTGATGGAGATTGAGGGAGAAGAACAAAAAGACCGCAAGGTGGTAGAGGATCAGTGAGGGGAGTGAGGCCTGTTCCTGTTGATAGGGATTGATGTCGTTGGACATCATCAGTCCCATCTGGGTGGCGATGAGCGCGCCTGCCAGGTCGAGCCCGTAGAAGAAGATCCGGGCAACAAAACCAAGAAGGAGGCCGCAGAGGACCTCGAGGCTCATGACGAGGATGACCTGGATAAAGGGAAGGCTCTCCAGGGAGATCGGCGGAATCGTCGGCGTAATGGCGGCGGCCGTGAAGCCTGCGAGAGCCATCCGGATCTTCACCGGGATCCCGCGGCTGGAGAAGATGGGCACCACCAAGATAATGGCGGTGACGCGCAGCATGACCAGCAGCCAGGTGTCAAAAATTTCCGGTACCACAACGATTTTCTTGCGAAGCACGTGCCATACCAGGGCGGGGAGTGAGCCCCATTCTCGGGGGGGAGATCGATTAATTGGCCACTTGAGGGATGAGTTGAATGATCCCCGTGGTGAACTCGGTCATGGTTCGGAGAATCCACGGTGTCGTCATGACGAGAAAGCTGACAATCCCCATGGCCTTGGGAACAAAGGAGAGGGTCTGTTCGTTGATGGATGTGACGGATTGAAAGACACTTACGCTGAGGCCGACACTCATGCCGATGGCTAGGATGGGGGAGGCCAAGGAGACCGCCTTCATCATCATGAGGCGAATGATTTCTACCGCAAAGTCTGGATTCATTTTGGATTGATCAGTAAGGGTTGGTTGAGGGCTAGAAGGTAAAACTTTCCACCAAAGAGCGGACGATCAGGCTCCAACCGTCGACGAGGACGAAGAGGAGAACTTTAAGGGGGAGCGATACCGTGACCGGTGGCATCATCATCATGCCCATGCTCATGAGAACAGTCGCCACCACCAAATCGATCATGATGAACGGAACGAAGAGCAGGAAACCCATCTGGAACGCGGTTCTCAGTTCGCTAATGACAAAGCTTGGGATAATGACGTTGAGCGGCAACGTGGCGGGGCTGCCGCCGGCACTTCCGGCCATGGAGACAAAGAGTTCGAGGTCTTTGGGGCGTGTCTGGGCGAGCATGAATTGTTTGATGTGGGTCGAGGCCGTTGTCATCGCATCCTGACCGGTCATCTGTTCATTCGAGTAAGGCGTGATGACGTCTCGCTGAATCTTCATCCAGGTCGGGGACATCACAAAGAGAGTGATGAAAAAGGAAAGGCCGATGATGATCTGGCTTGAAGGCGATCCCTGGAGGGACAGCGCCGAGCGGATAAAGGAAAGGACAATGACGATCCGTGTGAAGCTGGTCATCAACAGGAGGATGGAGGGGGCCAGCGAGAGCAGGGTGATCACAAAGAGGACCTGAATGCCCAGGTCAAGGTCCACCGGTTCATTCAGAGCGGATGGATCCAAACTGACATTGACTTGAGCCTCGAGCGGTGTGATCAGGAAAAGAAAGAACAGACACGCGAGCGATCCGATTCTGGCGGAGACCCTTGAGGAAAGACGGAGGGGATTCATTGAGGGTCCTCCTGAGTCGGCCACTCAAAGGCCTCAGAGGCGGGGGATGCGGTCTTCAAATCCGGTGTGAGCGGGT
This sequence comes from Verrucomicrobia bacterium UBA2970, assembly GCA_002348345.1. Classification (GTDB taxonomy): domain Bacteria; phylum Verrucomicrobiota; class Verrucomicrobiia; order Limisphaerales; family AAA164-E04; genus UBA2970. The sequence continues at coordinate 5,058 of DEAY01000302.1, read as the reverse complement.
GAAACGCCGTTCCCTGGGGGCCGACGGACATGAGAAACCGCTCATCCCGATGTTCCATCACATAGACGTAGGTCTTGTGGGCCAGGACCCGCGACTCGACCACGTTCAGGTCCCGGCTCGAATTGGCATTGGGCGTCAAGGGCCCCCATTTCCTGACGACCAGGACAAAGGTGCCGAAGACCGCCAGAACAACCGCCAGGGCACCGAACATTTTGATGGCCGTGGCGAAGAGATCGTTCTCCTGCCTCAGGAGTTCCGTGGGGTCGGAGGGAAGGGTGTTGGTTGCCGTGGTTGGCTCGCCACCATGCAGCGAGATCAGACCAAGGGTCAGACCCAGCAGAATCCAGGTGGGAGGGCGGAAGACCATGATTGCTTAAAGAATTCGAGTGATCTTGATCCCGAACTGGTTGTCCACGACCACGACCTCGCCCTGGCCGATGCGCTTGTTGTTCACGAAGAGATCGACGGGCGTGTCGGCCTTTTTTTCCAGTTTGACAATCGATCCCTCCTCAAGCTGGAGCACGTTCTTCATGGGCATCTGACAATGACCGAGCTCCACCGATAGATTCACGGGAACGTCATAGATGAGTTCAAGGTTTTCGGGTGATACTTCTGTCATTGCGCTCATAGCCTTAATGTTTCCAGTGCCCCGTTTTTCGAACGGGCTTGAATCTCCATGGCCCATTGGCCCTTAACGTTGCCGACCCGCCCCCTGAATTTCGTCTTTTCCCCGACCAACAGCTCCGCATGATTGCTGAAATCGGCATTGAGCGGCAAAAAGTCCCCGACCTTGAGATTGGCCAAATCCCGAAGGCTCAAGCGGGGGCCCGGGCAGCGGGTCCTCACGCTCATTTTAACGCCGTTGTAGCGCTCGCTCCAGGAAGGGGGCATTTCGCTTTCCTCCCGGGGGCCCGTTCCATCATCGGAGTAGAGTGGGGCCAACTTGCGGACGAGGGGTTCGAGCGTGAAGTAGGGAATGGCCAGCTTGATCTCGTCGATACAATCGGCGAGGGTCGCCTCCATGGTGAGAATGAGCATCAGGGTGTCGGGGGGCGAGGTTTGCAGATACTGTGAGCTTGTTTCGTGCTCGAGAATCACCGGCCTGTGTTCGGGGTCGTCCGACCAATGGGTGCACCACTCAAGGAGGATGACGTTGATCGCTTCCTCCAGGAGCGAGATCTCCACTTCGCTGAACTCGGCCTTGGCCTCAACGGTGTGTGCCGGTCCGCCCAGGAGCCGGTCGATAATGGTCGAGGCCAGGCGCGGGGGGACCTCGAGAATGGAAATGCCCCGGAGCGGTTCGATGCGGAAGAGGGTAAAATTGGATTTTTGGCTGAGTTTTGGGACGGATTGTTCGAAGGATTGAATGGTCATGTCCTTGACCTTGACTCCGAATTCCATCCTGGCCGCGACCGAAAGGCGTCCCGCGAGGCTCTCGGCGAACTGCTCGTGCCGGAGCCGAATCTTTCTCAATTCGAGAGAGGTGAGGAGGGAGGGCTGCCGAAAGTCATAGGCCTTGACATCCTCGGTCTTTTTGGAACCGGGGATGGCCGTCGAGTCGATGACGTCGACGGTGGATTGTTCCTTGGCGACTTGGGCAACGAGTTGGTCGATGGCCTCTTGCGAGAGGAGGTCCTCTCCTCCCGGACCCGGGACCTCCGTCCCCTCGGGAGGAACACCCCCGGAGGGGGGGGAGGGTTCGTCTCCAGGATTCTCAATGGGATCTTGTTCGTCTGCCATGGAATTGGGTCCCTTTATCTAGCATTTACTGAATGGCAAATTGGGTCAGGTAAATTGCCTCGATGACGTCTTCCCCCAAAACATTTCCAAAGGTCGTCATTAGCATGGCTTTTGCCTGGTTCTCGACACCGGCATTTCCACCATCGATTTCCCTTAAAGTAAAAGAACCGAGAATAGTCTTTGCTTTATCCAGCAATTGCGCTTTGTGTTTTTCCGCCAATTTCTCAATTTTTTTCCCCTTGTGACCTTTAAGCGTGATCTGAGCCATCAAGTAACGGCTTCCGGAGGTGCCTTTGATATTGGCCAGCACTTTTCCGAGATCCACCTCGTCGGTAGTGGTTTCTTTCTCATCGCCTTTCTCACCGTCTTTCTTGTCATCCTTTTGCGCTTTTTCGTCGTTTTCCTCGTCGACATCCTCTTTTTCGGTAGTTTTGATGCCGAGTTCTTTCTTGATGTCCTTGCTGATATCTTTGGCAATAATTCCGGATAGCAAGTATGCGGTCGCCGGCATGACGATGAGGGTCGCGATGAGGGGGATCCACACCTTGATACCCCCGCCACTCTCAGCCGGAGCCTTCTCTTCGTTCGGTTGATCCTCTTCTTCTTTGGCCATATGGTGTTCGTGGTTGGAGCTGATCGAGCGGGTTGAGGACGCTTAAAGGCGTTATGACTTAAGGTGCCTTGCGGTGGTTATCGTTTCAGATTCACCACCTCCTGGAGAACCTCGTCGCTCGTGGTGATGATCCGGGCGTTTGCTTGGAAGGAACGTTGAGAGGCGATGAGAGAGGCAAACTCGTTGGTGAGATCCACGTTCGATAGCTCGAGGGCACCGTTGCGGAGTGGCCCGGTTCCCTCCGACCCGGGTGCGATCCCGATGGGGTTGTCTCCGAGCGGTCCCGCCTGGTCCAGATTGGTGTAGAGGTTGTCCCCGACCTTGGCGAGTGCTTGAGGGTTCTGAAACGCCTGGAGCAGGATCTGCCCGCGGACATATTCCGATCCATCGTCCAATTGGGCGTAGATGGTTCCATCGGCTCCGAAGCGGAAGCCGCTGAACGCTGCGGCTTGATTCACACCCGCGGGACGGTTGACGGGGTCGTCGTCGAGTTTGAGGTCTCCGGTAATCTGGCCGTCTGCATCGATGTAGCCCTGGATGCGATGCCCGGAGCTGGTCGTCAGGAAACCTTGTGAATCAACCCGGAAATTACCCGCCCGGGTGGCCATGAGGGTGTCGCTTTCGGGCTCCTTGACGGTGAAGAAGCCATCGCCCAGGATCGCGAAATCGGTATCAACGCCCGTCTCGGTGGGAGCCCCCGTGGCGAAGAGGTTCCGGACGGCCGCCGCCTGAACCCCGGAACCCACCTGAGCGGTGGATCCGCTGTTCTCGCTGTTGCCACCTCCCCGGATCGCCTGGTTGAAGGTGTCGGCAAAATCGACCCGGGCAGACTTGAACCCGGTGGTGTTGACGTTGGCAATGTTGTTACCGATGACGTCGATCTGATTCTGAAAATTTCGAACGCCGCTGACGCCCGAGGCCAATGATTTAAGCATAATGTTCGTCCCGGTTCAGGGGGTTAATGAGTTCGGTGTTTCCCGCTGGCATTGCAATCGCCATCACTTGGGCAAAGTCGTAGGTCTTCCCGGAGACCACCAGTTTGGGGACGCCGTCCTCAAGGCGGACTTCGGAAACCGCGCCACTCTGCGCTTTGCCGTCATGATCGAGATCGACTTCCTGCCCGAGCATCGCGTTGGCCTGGAGAAGGCGTTGCTCGTAGCGCATGGCCGCGATGTCCTCCTGGGTGGCTTTGGCCTGCTCCAGCGAGCTGATTTGCATGATTTGGGAGATGAATTCGGAGTCCTTCTTGGGGTCGAGGGGGTCCTGGGTGCTCAACTCCACGGTGAGTAACTTGAGAAAATCTTCCTGACCCAGATCGGATCCGAGCCGCCGCTGTTGTGAGGGTTGACCCGCCCCGATGCCGGCGAAGGATTCTGTGGGATGGATGTTAGTCATGAACTTGCTTTCTTGGTGTATTGGGGTTGTCTTGTATTCCAGATGATCAGGGTCTGCTTCCGTTCAAGCCCAATAGACCGTCTCGGCGGTAACCTTTGGATTGGTGTGATTCTGAGCGGGATCTGATGGTGGGTTCTGACTCCCGGAGTTGGGGCGCCGTTCCGGGTCAGAATCCGCCTCGGAGTCCGGTTCAGAAGGATGACGGCCGGAATGGCCGGTGGATGATTCAAAATCGTGTGATTCCTCGCCTTTTGATCCCGGTTCCTCCAGGAAGATTTTCTGTTCGGCCAGCTTGCTTTGAAGGGTCATCCAGTTTTGTCGCAGCCATTCGGTATTCTGGGCATCGACCTGGGCCGAGACCGTGATGGCGTCTCCGGTGGAGTGGAGTGAAAGGAGGATTCTGGTTTGGGAATCGGGCCTGATCTCCGCCTTCAGGAAATCTTTGCCGAAGCGTTTGAGTGTGATCGCATGATCCCGGACCAGGGAATAGATTTTTTCGAGTTTGGTGTGTCGGAGGCCCGTGTGGGCCGGAGAGGAGGTGACGGGATTGGGATGCGATGCCGGGTTGAGCGTCGGCACGGGTGCATTGTTCCAATCGGGTGAACCCGCCTCCCGAGACAGGGGGATGGAACGGGAGAATGAGGATGCCTGGGGGAGCGGCGAGGAGTCGGGCTGCAGATTGCTCGACACTCGCTGGAGATGATAGGCCTGTTTTCTCGCGTTCATTTGCGATTCCGAATCCGGATGCTCGTTTGAACCGGTTCCGGACCCGGAAGCAGATGTGGTGCCAGTCCGTGTCGTGACCTCGGTATAGGGTCTGGAATAGGCTTTTTCCTGGTTTTTTTGGGCTTCGGAGTGTTGTTCTGATGCCGGGTTGTGCTTGGGTGGATTGGCATCCTGCAGTTCTTGCATTGTTGCGCCCGGTGTTCCGGCAGGATTTGCCGCTTGGGGTGCGGAACCCGTTCGGTGGGGCTCCCCCTGGGAGACCTTGTGAGGGGTTTCCCGCTGGAGGGAGCTGTCTCGGTGCCGACGATGGAACGGTCCGGATGGCCTGGGGGAATTGCTCCCGATCTCGTCCGAATCGGATTGGGATGGCGGGTTCCGTCGGTCAATCCGCTCCGCGCTTTCCCGCTGGGACTGGTCATCCAGGCCGGATGGAGCGGGCTTCGCCAGGGCGGGGAGGAGGGGATCGAGAATACTGTCCAGATGATGGAAGAATGACCCAAAGGGTTCTGGTTCGGAAACCCCTTGCTTTGGTTCGGGGATCATCAGGTCCTCCCAGGACTCATGGTCGTATCGGGCAGGGGAAG
>DEAY01000248.1 GCA_002348345.1 Verrucomicrobia bacterium UBA2970 | reverse complement strand
CGCTGTCCCGGCATGATGAACAGGGACTGACTCGAAAGCTGCTCATTATCCGTCAAATCTTCCACGGTGTAATGCACCAAGGGATCATTGGCCTGCCAGGTTTGGTAAATGGATTTTCGAACGGACGGCGTAAAGGGGACCTGACGAACAAAACTCTTACGAGGGTCCCGCAGGCGCTGGAAGGCATCCGACAAGGCCCTGGGTGAAAGAAATCGGGGCGGAAAGCCCAGAAATGCCCGGAACAAATCCATCGCCTCCTCCCGGTCGCGCCCCGCTCCGCGACCGACGTAGGAATTCCATAGTTGACTCGAAACGGGAATCTCGCCCAGTGAGGCAAAAATCTGGCTCATCACCCCTTCCGTGGGCACCAGCACATCCGTGAGCCCACCCATCCGATTGGTCGACCAGAAAGCAGCGGACTCACTGACATCGCCCCCAATGGAAACTTGACCGATGACCTCATCGGTCAGATCAAAGCCACTCCCCAAGCCATCAAGATTCACAAAATCAACCACGCGATTAACCGTCGGATCGATCATGGCACACCGCACATAGTTCGTCATCGCGACCCCGATCTGCCCCACGGGAAACCCTCGGTCCGGGAAGAACCCCGCCACTTCTTGCCGGGTGTTCAGCACCACCGGCACCAGACGCCCCAACAAATGGTTGTAGGCTGCACTCGCGACCGGCGTGATGTTCGTGTAGAGCGGAAGTCGGAATTGGCGGTTGGACCAGGTGTTCGGAGGAATACTCACCACGGGTGGCACCATGCTCAACCGATTCGAGGCAAGAATCTGCCCCCGTTCGTTGGTGATTGCCAACGAGCATTCGACGAGTGCCTGAACCTGTAAGGCCCGGGGATAGGATTGACTGTAAGAATTCCACGACTCCACACCAAAGAGATTCGACACACTCAGCACCATCATCTGGTTGGTACGCCATTGATTGATCGGAGCATTCGGACGTCCCTTGTTGATCTCCAACTTTCGGGTGATCTCCAGGCTGGTGAGCACTCCAAATTCGTTGAAGTTAGGCAATCCCTTCTTGGCCGCGATCACCCAGGGAATTCCCCGGACATTATCGTCCGGTGCCAAGACCGCCCGGTCCGCCGGCAGATTCAAATCCCGCCAGGGTCGAAGCATCTGTTCCCGAGCGGAACTCCCCATTTCGACATAGTCGACAATTCGAATGGATCCATCCTTGCCCCGAAGAAAACGAGGTCGAAAGACCAGCGGAAACGTCTGCAAGCCGTCCGACGCAAATTGGCCATAGGGGCGGTTGGTGGTGACCACGTCACCAATATTCGCGGCAACCTGCATGAGCTGATGCAAGTTGGCTGAATACTCGTGTCGTCCATGCAATTTGCGGGGCCAAATCTGGATATTGGTCACAGAAAAATCCCGATTCACATAGGTGTCACCCACGGCGAAGAAATTAGTCCCCGGGATCACCGAACGTTGGCCGAACCGGTTGGTAATGGCGAAGTTCGGGGGATTGGTGTTCATGTTCGCCCGGATCATCCGATCCGCCGCCGCCAGAAAGAATTCCCGGGGATTCCACTCTACGAAATTGGTTTGATGCGTCCGCTGATTGTTGTAATTCAAACTCAGTTTACTGACTTTACCCTCGGTCAGGATCTCCACCCCGTCCATCATGGCCAAGGACATGGCCCGGGAATCGTCATCCACCTCCGAGTCCACCCCCAACTGGGAGAGAAGCCGGTAAACCGTGTAGCGATCATAGGTACTTCGACGCATCTGCTGTCGTCCCGAACTGGCTCGATTGAGACGGAGCACGAAGTTGTTATCCAAAGGTTGGTTGCGAGAGACCTTGAAGGGATTGAAGAGCTCCTGGACATCATAGTAAGCCCTCCTCAGATCGCTCCCCCAGTATTCCATCCGCGGCTCATCCATGAATTCATTGGTCAACCAGGAACCGGCTTCGAGGTAGGGACCGTTGGCAAACTGATCGACAAAATCGCGTTGCAGGAGATTCGCGTTCGGATTGGCCAAGGCTCCGAATGAAGGCAAGGTCTCCTGATTGAGCCGGTAACTCAGGAGCGACACGGCGTCATTAAAGGCCGTTCCGGAATTCGCCAGCGGGCTGAGGGGTCTTTGATAGACATAGCCGCGTGCCCCGCCCCATTCATTGAAGTTCAAATCGGCGAGAAAGCCGGCCAAGTTCATTTCCCAAGGGCCGACCCCCTGATTCCGCACGAAATAGTCCGACGGAGAACGCGGTTGCTTGATCTGGTTGTGAATCGCATTAAGGTCCAGCGATTTCCCTTCCGGCAACACGAGAAAGGCATATCGACCGATGAAACGATTGGTCGGGGAATGCGGAAGATTCGGATGCTCAAGAACGCCAATCCACTGGGGATCCCCCACCAAATGGCTCACGATCGGCGTCCCGTTTTCATCCAACAACGGCTGGCCTGAAGGCCCTCTTTCAGAGAGCAATCCCGTCGGTTCGAATCGACCGTTTCGGTTGAAATCCAGGTAGAATCGAAAATCGAGCGGGGTATTGAAGTTCTCGTTGGTTCGCAGATAGACCGGTGGTCTGGGGTCGAACTGTAGATTGCCGATGTTGACCGCCTGCCGATATCGATCGAGAAAACTCCCATCGGGCATCACGTAGCTCACATTGTTGGGATCAAAACCGAAACTGGAGGGAACGAATCCGGCAACATTACCGAAATTCGTGGAGACGATCATGTCGTAATTGAATTCATTGCTGGCCGTCAGCATCCGTGACACGACCTCGCCTTGAGCCCGCGCAAAGGCTGAATCGGTCATCAATTTGGCAGTGATCTGATCGGTTGTCACCGTGACCGCCGCCCGCTCCCGCCGGCTCACGCCCAAAAAGAGCACCGCCATCACCGTGACCACAGACAACATGATCAACGTGATGACAAGGACAACGCCCCGCTCTGAGGATCGAATCTTCATTAAAGCCCTCTATGCATTTTTGGTGCCGTACGGATCGGAACCATCCGCCGAAAGAGATGCACGCCCCCGGCCTGTCGATTCAGGAAATTCTTTGACAAGGCAACGTTCCCCAAGGCCTTTACTCGCGAAAGGGTGGTTTGATCCATCACCCCGATCTCCACCTCAACATAGGCCGGCATCGCATCTCCGTAAAACGCGGACCGGGTTTCGGTCACAAAGGTGGATCTTCCCGGTGCCTGATCCCGGACCAAGGCAACGGACGGATAACGAAAGTTCATCTGCTCGTTGACCGGGTTGTTGGTCCAATACCTCATGGGCCTCCCCAAGGAGTCAATCGGCTGAATCTTGAAATGAACCACTCCGTCAATCAGAGGCGATGCCACGATGTTGGAAACCGCAAACCCACCATCCGCTTTGGTCCGCCGATACACCTCCCATAGATTGCGCACCAGGTTCGTATCCATCCGCCGCTGAGGTTGAAACGTCGTGCCCAAGTCTTTGGCGCTGAAATTGACATTCGGCGATGAGAACCGGAAGAGCGTTCCGTAATTGACCTCCCCTTCGGCCACGGATGCCACGGCGTTGGTCGATGATGACACAAAAAAGCCTTTCGCCACCCAATTGAGATTTGACCGGGTCAGGAAAAAGGCTTCGTGGAGGACATTCGTCCGCCGGGACCCATCGGCCAACTCCTGTGTGACAGGCACGGCGGCAGAGGACAAGCCCCCGATCCGATTGGTCAAAATCCCACTTGCAAAATGTGGAGGCCCCGCCGGTAAAACCGGCAATTCCTGGTAGACCGGCAAGCCGGGTGAGCTCGCTTGCTCCAAATCGCTCACCAGGAGTTCAATGGCAGCGCGTCCCGCTTCCAGAACATCCACCTGCCTCACGTTCGAACGAAGCGCCTTCTGGGTCTCGTTGAACATCGAATACAACCCAAACACGATCACCGACATCAAGGACACCGCCAGAAGCAACTCCACCAGAGAGAACGCAGCCTCTCTCCCCTCCTCCTTGGGTCGTTGAATGACTCCTTGAGTTCTCATCGGACAATCACCGGCGGTGAATAGGTCGAACTTTGAAAGTGGTAGAGGTTGGTCAACGAGGTGTTGGTCGCCCGAAAGAATGGAAAGCCGTTGGTCTGGATCAACCGTCCGCTGACCAAGGTTCGAAAGACCTTCTCTTTCCGCCCCACCCGGTATTCGACCCGATCCCCGCCACCAAATTCATTGACGGGCCATCGAAAGTGCAACCGCACATCGTAGAGATTGCTCATCACATTGTGAGCCATTTCAAATCGATTGGTGGCAGCGAAATTGCGTTCCCTTGCATAGATGTTCGTGGAGAAGGGAACATAGGGAGTGATTGTCGAGGTGACCAGGTAGGTAAAGGAGTTGTCACGAAATTGCTCCGCCTGAAATCGCTGGGAAGCGCTTCCGCTGATGGATCTCATCATCGCCGTCACTTCGTTGGTCACCAGTTGCGCCCGCCCCCGCCGATCCGTCCCGACCACCTGATAAGTGGGCACGGAAAGCATCCCCACAATGAAGTGTCCGTTGATCAACGGGATTTCCCGCCCGGTCGCCGGCCTTCGGGCCCCGATGTAGCGGTTCAATCGATTACTGATGGTAATCCGTTCGACGAAATTAGTGAGCTGATCCAGCCCCAATCCCCCGCTCCGAATCGCCTCAAGGAGATAGGTTCCATCCTGATTGATGATGGTTTCCTCTCGATTGTCTCGCTGGACCTGGAAACCCGTCGGCAACACCCCAATGATCGCCACCATCGCGAAGGCGACAATCGCGATTGACAAGGCGATTTCAACCATTGTGAAGGCAGCTTCCCCCCGCCTCCGGCAGACTCCGAGGCGGGAAGGCACGTCCCTTTGAACTTTCTTCAAAATGTTCATCGACCTATGGAAGCTCGGGTTGGATGAGGCGTGCCCGTCCAGTCAGCCAGTGGATGAGAACATGATGGCGCGCGCCCTGCGATTTATCAACGATGTCAAGCGGTCCCATGGCAACGTTCCCGTCAAAATCTCGCTGATAGGCCACATCACCTTCGAGATAGGTGATGACCTCATCCCGCCCGGAAAGCAACTGGCCCTGGGCGTTAAAGGCAACCGTATGCATGAGAACCGGAGCGCTGTCGACGTGGGGGAATCCGAGCTCACGCAAGGTGTAGGGACGGGTCACCGGATCGCGAACGACGAGCGCATTCCCTCTCTGGACGATAAACTTTTCCGGATCAAAGATGATGCCCTCGGGGAGGAATTTCCAATCGGTCAAAAACTTCGGTTCCGGTCGCCCGGGCTGGCTCCCGACACTTCGTTGGGCATAAACCCGGTAGCTGGTATAAAGGCCTTCCCAAAGTTGTTGGACCCGGTCCTGATCTACTGGGGCCAAGCGATCCATCAACTGGCGATCCATGACGGTGGGCGCCAAAAAGACCATATAAACGGTCGTCCGATTGTTGATCGCCATCAAGCGGGCCAGTGCGAGATCGTCCAGGAGTTGACGTTTGGTCGCCGTCAAGGCATTCGACTTTCCGATGCCTTTGAGGGCAGGTAGCGTGACCGAAGCAAGCAGGCCAATGATGGCAACGACAACCAAAAGCTCGATCAACGAGAAGCCGCGTCGCGCTGCTCTTCCATTGAAACTGAAATCTTGGTTCATCGAGACGGTAACTGGCAACCTAATCCAACACTACTCCCAACTTAACACATTATCCCTGTTGGCTCCCGCCA
>DEAY01000170.1:7465-24101 GCA_002348345.1 Verrucomicrobia bacterium UBA2970 | reverse complement strand
CAAGGGCACGGCGTTGGTGGAATCGGTTCTTAAACCGAGGAGATCGAAGGTCGAGAATCGGTGACCCAGTGGGGCGCAATCGGGTTCCCTGATACTGGGCCGGGAGAAACCCATTGCTCCAGTTCAATGGACCGCCTTGGGGAAGAGCCAGCTCCGTCATCACCACGTAGCCGGGCATGTTTTGATTGACCGTGCCCAACCCGTAGGTCGCCCACGCGCCCAGCCCTGGGTCCCCCCCCAAGCGACTCCCCGTATTCATATGGAACAATGCCTCCGGATGGTTCAACGACTCCGCCTGACAGCCCCGGTAATTGCAGAGCTCATCGGCCACATCGGGATCCGCCAGGTATTTCCACTGGTCGCACATTTCGATTCCCGATTGTCCCACTCGACGGAATGGAAAGGGAGAACCGACAAAGAATTTTGACCCTCTTTCCAAGCCTGCACTAAGCTTTGATTCCGTTTTGTGCAAACGGGTCAACGTTGGCTTGGGATCAAAGGTATCCATGTGCCCGGGGCCCCCTTCCATAAACAACATGATTACGGCCTTCGCACGCCCGGTCAGGGGAGGGACTTTGGGGGCCAGCGCATCGGCGTCCTCACCCCGCAGGATTGAGTTGAAGGCCACCGCCCCCAGCGAGGAACCGAGACCATAAAGAAACTCGCGTCGATTGAGATGGGCTGCATTCATCAGGTGATGGCGTGTTGGCTGGCTACCGTGGGTTCAATCTTCCCCAAGGCCTCAGTATACGAAAGCAAATTCGTTGCTATTCAGCAACAGCAGGCAGAGGTCTGCCAAGGCCCGCGTGCCGGCACTGACATCACCGGGTTTGGGGTCACTCTGATACGATTGATAAACAGGAAGAATCTCTTCGTATTCAAAGGGCTTCCCCGAAAACTCCTCGACCAGGGATCGGGTGATCGCCGTTGGGAAGGCGATTGGCCGAGGCGAATTCTCCCTGTGGTAGCCCTCCATCTCCCGGACGTAGTTCCTCAGGCGCGTGGCCTCTGATTCCGTGGGATCACGACCCAGCGCAAGCTGAAAAGCGCGGCGAACCTGGTTCGGCAACTGATTCATTTCTGATTCCAGTCGAAGGGCAAACGCGATGGATCGATCGATCATGAGATCACTGTTCATCAAGGTGAACGCCTGCGGCGAAACCGAAGACTCATGGCGGGCTTCACACGATTCATTGGGATTGGGCTGGTTGAATACCTCCATGAAAGGATCGGCCTGGCCTCGCACCCGATAGACATAGATGCTTCGGCGATTCCGCTCAGCCGGCGTTCGCGAAGGCTGGTAAGCCGGGGCGATCGAGAACTGAATCATCCGAGGCTGCAGAGCCACTTCGAGATTCATTTCTGGTTTGACCGGCACTCCCCCCACTTCACGGTTCAACTCGCTGGTGACTGAGAGCATCGAATCCCGAAGTTCCTCGGCGGTTAATCGACGGGTTGGAAACCATGACAGAAGGGAATTGGATGGATCTTTCATCGCGAGCCCTTTTCGGTCATCATGTTGTCCCGAACGCATATAGGTCCCTGAGGTCATGATCAGTCGATGCAATCGCTTGACCCGCCAACCGTGGGCCACAAAGTCGTTCGCCAACCAATCCAGCAACTTGGGATGACTCGGCTTGGCTCCTTTGGCTCCGAACTGGTTGGGGTTCGCGGCGAGCCCCTTGCCGAAGTGGTATCCCCAAACCCGATTGACAAAGGACCGTGCCGTCAGCGGATTCTCGGGACGGGCAATCCACCGCGCCAATCCCAGACGGCGTCCCTCAAGGGCCCCATCCAAGACATAGGGGTCAGCCTCGTGCTTGCCGGTGAAACGCGCCGGCACAGCGGTGGCGCTGAGAACCCCCGGTTGAACTTTTTCCCCCGGTGCCCCCAAAGCCCCTCCCATCAGGATATGCGAATCGGGTCGCCAAGCCCCGTCCCTCTTGCCGGGCATTCGCAGTTTTCTCGCATTCAGGAACTTCGGATCCCTTCCGTTGTAAACGCTTTGCACCATGGGTTGAAAACGCTCCAATCGCCGGTTCCAAATCCATTCATCCTGTTCCCTTACCTTCAACCGCCCCTTGTCGACATCATCAAGCCCCACATGTCGCGGAGGTTTCTCGTCGTCGGGAAGGCTCTTACGCTCCGCGTGAGAAACGTATTCTCGCCCATTCTCCGCATACCACCTGCGGGCAGCCGTTTCCCGCTTGCGATAGAGAGCCTCTTTCTTGTCAGTGGCGAATTGTCTCAGTTTCTCCACGAACGCCCGTCCTTCGGAAAAACGATTCAGATTCTCACGCGGCAGGAAAGGAGCCCGTCGCTCCGCCATTTGCGTCCCCGCGAAGGCGGCGTAGAATCGGTAATAGTCTCGAGTGGGCAGTGGATCGAACTTGTGGTCATGACACTTTAGACAACGCATCGTGGTGGACAAAAAGGTCTGCCCCACTGCGTTGACCACATCATCAATGAAGATCTGCCTCGCCTCCGGGGCTTTGACCATAGCGGGATCCCAGGGCCCCATTCGCAGGAAGCCGGTCGCCACCAGCAATTCGGGATCTTTCTCGGATTCCGATTGCAACTCGTACAACTCGTCGCCGGCAATTTGTTCGACGACGAACTGGTCATAGGGTTTGTCGTCGTTGAAGGCCCGGATCACATAATCACGGTAGCGCCACGCGTTGGAGCGTTCGTAGTCGTTCGAGTATCCTCCGGTATCGGCGTAACGAACCACATCCAGCCAATGTTGCCCCCACCGTTCCCCGTAGTGGGGGCTCGCCAGCAACCGATCGATCAACTCATTCCATGCCACGCTTGGTTCCCTCATCCAGTGGTCGATAAAGGTCCGGATTTCCCCGGGAGAAGGAGGAAGCCCCAGAAGATCCAGGCTCGCTCGACGGATGAGCACCGCCGGCTCAGCCTGAGGCGCTGGATCAAGCCCAGCTGCTTCCAGACGTGCCATCATGAAGCGATCGATAGGATGCCCTGCGTCGGTTTGCACGGCTGGAGGCACTGCGGCTAGACGGGGTCGAAAGGCCCACACATCGCCCTCCTGATACCGACGATAGGTCCAGTCATCGGACAACCCTCCCGAAGTCGGAACGATCACACCCGCCTCCGTTTTCAATTGGCGGCGTTCCGCGTCCCGGATGGATTGTTGCCGAACTTCCGATGGCCAGGGGGCTCCCTGGTCAACCCATTGCCGAACCCATTCAATCTGTTCAGGGGTCAATCGATCATTCGCTTTGGGAGGCATCTCAAGATCAGGATCCTCCCAACGAATCGCCTTCAACAGCACACTCCTGGCCGAGGCACCGGGGACGAGGACATCCGAATGCCCATCACCTCCCCGCAAGAACGATGCTTTCGAAGTGACGTCCAAACCACCTTTGATCTCGTCCGCCCACCCCCCGTGGCAAGCGAAACACTTGCCACTCAAGATCGGTTTCACCTTGAGGGTGAATAATCTGTCCCCTTCCGGCGTGACCTCCGTTTCCCCCCGTCCCAAAACCAGGCCGCCCAGCAAGAGCATCCAACCGCTCCACGACAGGGAGACCCTCAATCTTGTCTTCGTCCTCATCGTCGTCCGGCTCAATCATGTCGCCCTCTCATGCATTGACCGCACACTGCTTTTCTCCCATGACAACGGCTTCCACAGCGGTGGACATGCTCCCGAAGAGCAACTCGACAATCTAAAAGGGGGAGAGGAGATTTGACAACCTTTCCCTCCCCCAGTAGGTCATTTCCATGCCATCCACCATTGGTACTCCATTTTCGTCTAGCGCGACCAAGGTTCTTCTTTGCGGTTCCGGAGAACTGGGAAAGGAAGTCGCCATCGAACTGCAACGTCTCGGGGTCGAGGTGATCGCCGTTGATCGTTATCGCCAAGCACCGGCGATGCAAGTGGCGGACCGGGCCCACGTCGTTTCGATGCTCGACGGCCCCAAACTTCGCTCCATCATTGAATCGGAACAGCCCCATCTCGTTGTCCCCGAGGTCGAGGCGATCGCGACCGAGACCCTCGCCGAGATTGAGCAGGCGGGGCAAATCACCATTATTCCCACCGCTCGGGCAACTCAATTGACCATGAACCGCGAAGGGATCCGACGTTTGGCGGCGGAGGAACTGGGGCTCAAGACTTCGCCCTACCAGTTCGCCGAGACGGAAGACGAGTATCGAAGAGCGATTCAATCGATCGGCCTCCCCTGCGTGGTCAAACCCATCATGTCGTCTTCAGGAAAAGGCCAAAGCACTGTCCGAACCGACGAGGAAATCGAGGCCGCCTGGAATCACGCCCAAGAAGGCGGTCGAGCCGGGGCGGGAAAGGTCATTGTCGAAGGGTTTGTCGAGTTTGACTACGAGATTACTCTACTCACCATCCGCCATGCAGGGGGCACCAGCTTCTGCGAACCGATCGGTCACATCCAGGTGGACGGCGACTACCGGGAATCATGGCAACCGCAACCCATGTCGGAGGCGGCCAAGGCAAACGCCCAAGACAATGCAAAACGAATCACAGAGGCCCTTGGAGGACGGGGGATCTTCGGCGTGGAACTCTTCATCCGGGGCGATGAGGTCCTCTTTTCCGAGGTCTCACCCAGACCCCACGATACGGGCATGGTCACGATGATTTCTCAGGATCTTTCCCAATTTGCCCTCCATGCCCGGGCCATCCTGGGGCTCCCGATTCCCAATATCCATCACCACGGACCCAGCGCCTCAGCCGTCATCCTGGTGGAAGGCGAGAGCCGCCAGGTTTCATTCGGCAATCTGACCGAAGCATTGAAGGAACCCGATACGCAACTCCGACTGTTCGGAAAGCCCGAGGTCAACGGAAAACGCCGCATGGGCGTCGCCATCGCACGTGACCATTCCATCAAAACCGCCCGCGAAAAGGCACGCCGCGCCTCGGAAAGCGTCCGGGTCCAACTTTGAAGACAACAAATGCCACCCCGCCCTCTCACGACCCTCTGACCCCATCAGCGCCGCGGACGATGGTAGGGTGATTCCGTTGGAATCTTCCGACCGGGAGCGGGGTCGACGGGAAGCGCTTGCGCGAGCCGACGCTGGATATCTGCCAAGGCTGGATCGTCGATCCGGTTTTCGAATTCATGAGGGTCGGTCTGGAGATCATACAATTCCCCAAACCCGCTTCCGTAGCGAATCAGCCGATACCGGGAATCGGCCACGGCATGAGACGATCGAATGTCACTCCCGAATTGGAACGAGGTCAATGCAAGTCGTTCCCGCGATTGATCCGGGTCCTTCAATTGAGGCACCAGCGACAGGCCATCACATTGGTCTGGAATGGGAAGCCCCGCCAATTCGCATAGCGTCGGATAGAGGTCTGTCAAGGTCGTCGGCTGCCGAGTCCTCATGCCATCCCGACTGATCCCTGGGGCATGAATGAACAGAGGCACCCGGGTGGTCTGGTCCCAAAGCGCGAATTTCTCCCAATTCTCTTTTTCTCCGATGTGAAACCCGTGGTCGCTCCACAAGACGACCACCGTCTCAGATCGTTTTGGCGACGCCTCCAGGGCATCAAGCAAACGCCCCAATTGATGGTCGACGTAACTGATACTGGCAAGATAGCCCTGCATGAGCAGCTTCCACTGATCATTATCCGTGACCCATCGATGCCAAGCACGACGCCCATGATCATGAGCGTCACCCAAATCGTCCTCCCGGACGACCGGTAGCTGGACGGAGTCCAAAGGATAGAATTCGAACCACCGGGCTGACACTTCCCAAGGGATATGGGGACGAAACAAACCCAACGCCAAAAACTGGGGTTTGCTTCGCTTTCGCATGAGCTGCTCAATCGCCCAATCAACCACCCGATGGTCCCCGTATAACGCTTCAGGCTGAGGCAGAACGGCGGCTCCAAAATAATAGTTTCTCAGGGGGCGCCTGCCCACAAATCCGTCGTTTTGATCCTTTGAAAACATCGGACGTGGCCAATCCGATGAAATTGGATCCAACGGATCCCCTCGATAGGCATCCCACGCATCCGGATCATTCTGCGAGTCCCCGGGTGTCCATTGCAGCGTGTGAAAAATCTTCCCTCCCCCGGCCGCATGGTAACCGTGATTTCGAAAATGCTGTGATAGGACCACCGCTTCCTCGAGAAGGGGAGATTCATGCCTCCAGCGTGGACCATGGGCTCCGAACAAGTTTCGGTAGATGCCCGAGCGAGAGGGATGGACCCCCGTCATCACCGCGACCCTCGAGGGATGACAAGCGGGGGCCGCGCAATGGGCATTGGCAAAGGTTACGGATTGAGCGGCCAAACGATCAAAATTCGGCGTGCGGATGCCCGGGTGCCGATCCAAAGGGGAGATATAGTCATTGAGGTCGTCAATGGCGATGAATAGGACGTCAGGTCTCCCCCCCTCTGCATGGACAAGTAATTGCGCCACCCACAGCATTCCCAACCCCAGTAGGGTGGGCCGGAGCAGCCGACTCAACCACCATTTCACTGCTCGCCAACAATTCAAAACGAGGGAACCTCC
This sequence comes from Verrucomicrobia bacterium UBA2970, assembly GCA_002348345.1. Taxonomy (GTDB): domain Bacteria; phylum Verrucomicrobiota; class Verrucomicrobiia; order Limisphaerales; family AAA164-E04; genus UBA2970. Next base: position 17,592 of record DEAY01000170.1, on the reverse strand, counting down.
CATTCCGGAATACCCCGTTCCTTAAGCTGCCTTTCATAGCGATCCCACTGGGGGCGGGTCGCCGCGTAAGGGCGGTCCTCGTTGACCATCAGGGGAACCGTCTCGGCCCACCACTCGTCATAAGCTTCGCGCAGTCTGAAGACCACCTCCGGATGCTCACCAGCAACATTCCGGGACTCGAACGGATCCACTGAAATGTCATACAATTCCTGATTGTTCACGAACCGCCAGCGTTTGGTCCTGACGGCACAGTTCCGAAACTTTGACTCGTTCGGGTCCGCCCCTTTCGCCCAGCGACCTTGGTGGACAAAGAGATTTCGATCCGGCCAGTCGCGACCGGCATCCTCCAACAAGGGCACCAGGTTTCGCCCCTCAATGGTCTGGATTCCGGCGGGGATTCTGGCTCCAGCGAGATCACAAAAGGTTTTAAAGAGATCAATGTGAGCGGTGAGCGCAGAGATCTCCTTTCCTTCCCCCAACACACCCTTCCAACGCCAAAACGCAGGCACATGGGTTCCCCCCTCGTAAACCGATCCCTTGCCCGTCTTGAAACCGGCCCGAAACAAATCTACCCGATCCCCATTTCGTCGACCGCCGCGACCTGCTTGTCCGTTGTCCGTCATGAATATCACCAACGTCTCATCCCACTTGTCCCACTCGTCTAACCGGTTCATCAGGATCCCGAAGTTGTCATCGATATTCTCAATCATCCCGTATCGGCCGGCGGTGTTTTCATCCCACCCCGCTTCAAGAAAACGGCGGGTGTACTTCTCGGGGGCGATCATCGGTCCGTGAGGTGCGTTGGGAGCGATGTATGCAAAAAAAGGTGCCCCGGAGTCATACTGCTCCCGCATCCAACCCAAGGCCGCTTGAAAAAAGACATCGGTGCAAAATCCCTGGGTGCGCACAATCGTGTCATTGTGGAGAATGGCATTGTCAAAGTATCGACCTTCCTTTTCCCGATTCGGGGGAAAATCCGCACAGCTTCCTTCAAAGGCCTGGCCAATCCCGCCCGCACCATGGATGAAGACTTCCGAGAATCCTCGATGGTAAGGCTGGTAGGCATCAGGATCCCCCAGATGCCATTTCCCAAAGATCCCTGTCTCATAGCCCGACGTTCGGAGCAGCTCAACAAAAGTCGTGGTTGACAACGCCATCAACTCTCGCTCCCGAATGGTATGGGTCACGCCGTTCTTGAATTCATGCCGTCCACTCATCATCGCCGACCGAGTCGGCGCGCAGGTGGGACTGACATGAAAATCGAGAAACCGCGTCGACCGATCGTGAAACCGGTCCAGATGGGGGGTCCGAAGCAACGGATTTCCCATACACGAGAGATCACCCATCCCCTGATCATCCGTCATCACCAACACGATGTTGGGACGACGCCCGGATAACCCGCCGTCAGCCGACCACGCAGTGGCAGCCCACAACAAAGAGAGACCAAGAGCAGACAGAGGCAATTTCATATCGTTTTACCGGCGAGTCGCATTCCGGATCTTTGCTGAGGATCGTTCCTGCAACCAGGCGACATCCGGATTGTTGGGTGAGGGAGCCCCCCAAGGAATATTCCTGCCCTTCTTGAGGACGGGCTTGGTCCGAGGATCCCTCCACTGATGGATCTCTGAGTGGCCATCGGCAAAGGCGATCCCCCCGGATCCGTTGTGATACGAAGCCGGATAGTCCCCGATCACATAGGCTTTCGAATTGATGGGGTCGTAGCCTCGCATGTCGACATAAAAAAAACCATCGTTGATGACATCTTCGCGCTCATCGAGAAAGACCCATGTTCGAGAGGGTCCGGGACGGATCAGGCTCGACGATTTCCGATATTCAAGATAGCCCCCGGTCTTGGCTCCAGGGTTCTCGCGACCCAGATACCCGTTCATCGAAACGCTGCGAGTTCGCCGATGAACGCCCCCCCCAATGGTGACAACCGACTTATCACCCGGGCAACGAAACACCTTGGCACTTCCACCGACGTAGGTTCCCAACTGAGCATGGGTCAACATGAAAACGTTCGTGTTGTCTCTCGACCCCGAAAAATCCAGCCAGCCGACCACCCACGACCGATTGGTCTCCGTGATCGGAACCCGACCTCCCAGATTGCCGGGGAGCCATCCCTCGTGATCGTCGGGAAACATCATCCAAGCCAATCCCAATTGCTTGGTATTGTTCATGCACATGATTGACTGGGCTTTCTGTTTCGCTTTGCCAAGAGCCGGCAGCAGCATACTGGCCAGAATCGAGATGATCGCGATCACCACCAACAACTCAATCAGGGTAAACGCTCGCCTCGAAATCTCAATGAACACTCGGGAGTTCACAATCTTTGGTTTCATAGCAGGCATCAGTTGAAAGGAATCACTCCGGGTATTGCGCCACTCTAGCGAGCCATCCGAGGAACGCCAACAGGAAAAGATTCGGTTCAAAGCCGCGAGCGAAATCAGTGACGTGCCAACAGTATTCCCGAGGCATGGTCCTTCAATTTGGAGACAATCAAGACAAGCGCCTTCCTGCAACGGACCGAGGGTTGGCTCACCTCGATCTGGCATCAAGGCCGGGAAATCACCTCATTGAAGAGCGAGAGAGCTTAGGCCCGCGAGGCGTTGGAAAAACAGCATAAACTCGATCGCGATCGATCCGTCCGGGACGAATGTTCGAATCGACAATAAGCCTAGCGAACCCTCATCCCACTAAAAAGTCTCATCTCCTTTCAAACCCAGAGGATCCATCGACATCGTTGCCAAAACACCCGTCGTTATGCCACCATCCCCTAACCCCAACGGCACCGAATCATTTTCTCTCGCCATGCAAGATCTCTATCCGCTCCTCGTCCTCGTGATCGGGATGAGCACCATCATCGGGATGATCACCATTCTGCGAATGAACGCCTTTGTGTCACTCATCACGGCCGCCATCCTGGTCAGTTTCTTGGGACCTGGAGCGCTGGCAGAAAAAGTGAACCGGGTCGCCACTGCGTTTGGCAACGCTGCCGGAAACATTGGGATTGTGATTGCCCTCGCAGTGATCATTGGACGCTGCATGATGGAGAGTGGAGCAGCGGATCGCATCGTGCGCGCCTTTCTTACTTTCCTTGGCCAAAAACGGGTCTCGATCGCGCTCATGTCGAGCGGCTTCGTTCTGTCGATTCCCGTTTTTTTCGACACAGTCTTCTACCTTCTTGTCCCCCTTGCTCGCTCCGCCTACAAGCGGACCCAGACCCACTACATCAGATACATCATCGCCATCGCCGCAGGAGGAGCGGTCACCCATTCACTCGTCCCCCCAACCCCCGGCCCCCTTCTCATGGCTCAGAACCTCAATCTCGAAATTGGGACACTGATCCTCGTCGGATTGGCCGTCGGCTTGCCGACCGCAATCGCTGGTTTGGTATACGCCCACTGGATTGACACGAGGGTGGTGCTCTCGAACCCTCCCAATGACATCATCAGCGGCAAAAAAGATCCACTCGACGACATTCCATTGCCGAACCTCACGGTTGCCCTCCTTCCCATTGTGCTTCCCGTCATCATGGTCTCCCTCAATACCATCATGGGAACCCTCGCCAAGGATGCGCTCCCAACCAGTGCGCTTCATCGTTGGGCCCCGCTGACTGCAGCGATTGGGAATGTCAACTTCGCGATGCTGGTCGCCGCCGCCGCCGCCATGATCACATTGGTGATCCACCGAAAAAAAACTCGAGAGGAACTCTCTCAACTCGTCGAACAGTCGTTGATGAGCGGTGGGATCATCATCCTCATCACCGCGGCTGGCGGCGCCTTCGGAGCCATGTTGAAAGCCGCTGGAATCGGGGAGGCGATCAACCATTTGGTCTCATCCGAGGGCAATTCTGCGCTGTCCGGAATGGCCCTGCTCTTCCTCGGTGCCGTGATCGCGACGATCATGAAGATTGCTCAGGGGTCGGGAACCGTGGCGATGATCACTGCCTCCGCCATGATGGCGGACATCTGGGGAGCGGTTCCCAATCCGGGAATCCATCCGGTCTACCTCGCGACTGCCATCGGGAGTGGTTCGATGATCGGCACCTGGATGAACGACAGCGGGTTTTGGATTGTCGCCAAGATGGGAGGATTCACCGAAGCGGAAACGTTCCAGACTTGGACGTCGATGATGCTTGTCTCTGGAGTTGTGGGATTCCTCTGCACCGTTGCCCTTGCTCTGGTCTTGCCGATGGCCTGAGCCGGTTAGACCGGTTCTCCCTGATCCTTTCTCAACACCGTATGACGCCCCTGCTCTAATTCAACCACTTGGTCAAAGGCCTCAATGGCCTTTAACCGGTGGGTGACGAATAAAAGGGTCGGGTTCCATGGAAGACCGATCAACTCACGCAACACGGCTTGCTCGGTCTGCTGATCAAGAGCACTGGTTGACTCATCCAGCAAGATCACCTCAGGCCGCTCATAGACTGCCCGAGCAATCCCGATTCGCTGGCGTTGACCTCCAGAGAGCTTGCTTCCGTTTTCCCCCACCATTTGATCAAGTCCCCCGAGACCCGACCCGACAACCTCTCGGAGCTTGGCGGTTTCAATGGCCACTTCCAATCGCTCTGCATCAATATCCTCAAACTCTGTCCCCAACGCGATATTCTCCCGGATGCTGGCATCTAAAAGGCAGGTGCTTTGCGGCACATAACCGATATTTGCCTGCCATCCTCGAACATTCTCTTGCACATTACGCCCATCCACCAGCATTGCCCCCCCGGTCGGTTCCACCACCCCCAGCAGCAAGCGAAGGAGAGTTGACTTCCCGCAACCCGTCTCCCCGATAAACGCAAAATTCTGACCACGACGAATGACAAGCGAGAGATCAGCGAGCGTCTTCTCCTCCCTGCCGGGGTAGGAAAAGGAAACCTTCTCGAGCTCGATTTGATGGGCCAACTTCATCTTTTCCTGCGGCTGTTGCATGCGACGGCTATCCCCTCGAAGTCGATTGAGATGATCGTGGATGTGTTCCAGCGATGGGATACTAAACTGAACCTGTGCCAACGAGCTCGTGAACTGCGCGATGGATTGCCGCAACCGCACTGCGCCCACCCCAATCATCGCCACCTCGGGCAATACGACGGTCACGCTTCCCGCTGACGATGTCATAAGAATGACCAACGCCATGACTCCCACAAGACTCACGACTTCAAGTCCGACGGGTAATACGCGTGAAACGAACGCCATTCGATCCTGGGACCGAGAAAGCTCGAGCACCCCTTTAGAGAAGCGCCGCAGAAACCATTCGTACCGACCGGACAACTGGACTTCAATAAAATGAGCCAGAGCTTCGGTTGCCTCTTTCAAAACGACTTTGTTTTGAACCTTGGCGTTTTCCCCGTGGCGACGCAAGTAACGGGACAGGCCACCCAGAACGCTCCCGGCCGCAGCAGCGGTAAGCAAAAAGACAAGAATGACCTGGGTCGGAAGAGTCATGAACAATACCACAGCAACCAACACCGTCATCAACAGTCCGTAAAGCGCGGTCACGAGGGGCTGAACCACACCCACCACCAGATCCCTGAGATCCGCACTCAGATTCCTCAGCAACTCAGCCTTTGAGGTCGCGACATGAAAGTTCCAACTCCCCGCAAGGTAGGCCTGCAAAAGCTCCCGTGAGAGCCGCACCCGGATCGAACGCCCTGTCTTGAGAATGAACCAGTGCATGCACACAAAGTACGTTAACTTCCCACCACCAAGGATAACGAGTGCCAGCGTGGCAGTCTTCAAAAGACCAAACTGACTGATGGACGCAAGATCAGGCAGGATCCGATTGATGACGGGCACGCCGTTTATTTGTACCGGGTCTGCCAACAGCTTGACGGTGGCTGGAATGATTCCCACCAAAAGCAGGTCCAAGCCCGCCCCGACGATCGTCATTACCACAATAAGGCCACAACGCCACTGGTCGGAGCGATTGAGCACCGCACGCAATTGGAGCAGTGAATTCACAAACCCAAACTGCTTCAGGAAAGGTTTGATCATTGGCCTATTGTGATTCGGGTTGAAATCGGATCATCGGATTCATCCAAGCCCCGCTCAGGCACCTCACGCACCAGCGTCTCACCCAAGGGGGAACACCCAGTCCCATCGAATCAGTCTGGAAGCTTTTCAGACTGATCCTATCGCTCCTGAAGCTAACAATCAAGCCACCCTCCCGGGGTCCAGACGGCCTCTGACTATCGCCATTCACCTCAAGGCCACTGCTCCACTGAGTGCGCCCTCTGGTTGAGTTCTGGCATCGAAGGGAAGAGTGGAGCCTCAATCTTCCTTTCACTTTGAACGGCTTTCGAAGGGCTTCCAATCCTCTTGCTGCATACCACCGCGACCCAAGGGGTTCAGCCTCCATTCAAAAGCGTAAACATCTGCTCCAGATAGCGGTGATTGAATCGCATCGTCTCATACTCATCCGCTAAAGGCGCCAACCGCTTCATCCATTGATACCCCACAAGGGATCGATAATGCTTGGCGGTCCACGCCAATCCCGTTTGGTTCAGATATGACTGCCAAACGCCTTTGAGATGCTCCGGCAACCCACCAAAAAACTGTTACTTCAACTGATGCATCAGTGGGGTCCGGGTTACCATCGCTTCGCTACTGACAAATAGAAAACTCAAGTCATACCCTGGCACTTCTGGAAAAAATCCCGTCCCCCAGTCGATCACACCCGTCAGCTCTCCGGAGTCGGGCGCAAACATAAAATTGGCAGGCTTCGCATCTCCATGAGACCAGATCGCGCCTGGGAAACCAGGCGAAAACTGTTCGAGAACACCATCGGCAATTCGATTCACACCATCTCGTTCTGACCCGTCACTTGCGAGGGATGAGACCGCCTCCCGAACCGGTTCAACAAGTTCCAACAGGCTATGAGGCAGTGGCTCTGAGTCTTGGTGAAGCGTCGCCAGGAAAATGGCCGCTTCCCGAACCGCCCTTTCAAGGGAATGGCCCTTTTGGTTTAGCCGGTCCCCGCTCACGCCCGGCAAACGGGAATAGACAAAAAAGTCTTGCTCCTCAAACTGTCCCCCCATGAGGAACTGAGCAAACAAGTGCTTTTTGCCCACCAACGGGTGATTCTCTTTCCAGACCTTGGCAATGATTTGGCTTTCGGTGAAAAGCTCTTTTTTTCCCCGCTGATGAAGAGGCAGTTTCAAAACAAACGGTTGGGGTCCGTGAGAATCGATCACCGTCACGATGCCCATCTCACCATTCACTCGGTATGACACCCTCGGTGAATTCGAGAGGCCATCTTCCCAAAGCTCCTTTCGGATATAGACCAGCAACCGATCCAAGAAAGCAGTTCGCGCCTGATCACTGGCGATCATCGCAAATGCATCGGGAAAATAAGCTGACAAGGTCCCTTTTACTGTTTGTCGAAACCGACGAAACGCAGTCCTCTCGCGACGAACAAAAGCTTCCTTGAGTTGAGCCTTGTCTTCGAAGGGAATCATTTGAACCGGGTGATGGTAACCTGGGCATGGCACTTGAAACTGGATATTCTGGAAACCGCTTTCGGCAAGCAGCATTCGATACTGATTGGGACCGTAAAGGTAGTTGCGATAGGAGCCTTTCCCTCGCACCCTGGAATAGAGATCCGCGAAGCTTCTTGGTAGCCAGGGAACAAAGCGTAAGCCCGTGTGTCCATCTGGATTCATCGCCCACGTCTTCCAAGCATAACGGTTTTCAATCCCGAGAAACAAACAACCTTCCGGCTTGAGCACACGCCGAATTTCTTTCAGAAAAGCTTTTTGAACAGTTCGCGGATTCCCCGGCAGTCCGCTCGGCACCCATTCCAAAACCCCGTTCACCACGACCAGATTGAAGGAATCCTCAGGAAACGGAAGAAACTGGCAATCTCCGGCACAGACCAATTGCAGATTGCGCAACCGATCCTGTTTCTTCCGAACACCCAGTAACTGCATTCGTTCAAGAGTCGAGTCGCAGGCAACCACATGCCCACAGAACTGAGCAAGGCTCCAGGCCAATGTTCCCCATCCGCATCCCAAGTCCAAGACGACCGAGCGCCGGTTGACAGGGAGGAGAAACTGCCATCCCGCGCGACCTCTGCCCATGATATACTCTCCTAACCGGACCGGTGCATCTTTGAAGCGAAGGTAAGACCGAACCGCCGTTTCCAAATCCTCCCGAGCCGCCGCCAAGAGAGAATGCATTTCATCCTGAGGAAACTCCCCGTAGTAGGTTCCCGGATCCTGGCGGAGCACGGGGATTCCATCAGCAACCTGAAAGACAGAATTGCATGAGGAACATTCCAATCCGTTGACCGATTTGGCGAAAGCTCCTAAACATCGGGGACAAACCGTATCGATTCCTCGTACCATTCCCTTGTCGCTTCCTCTCAGAGCCGATTCGAATCAAGGCGCTCCGACTGCTTTGCTTTAACGAGGGCCCCACGCAGAATTGCAGAAACCCGCTCCAAGTAACCCGACTGGGTATAGTTCAGAAACGCATCCTTCACGCCCTGTTGAACCAACCGCTGACTCTCGTCAACTCGCAAAAGCCGAACGATACGGTCACTCAATGCACTCACATCATTATAGTCAACCAAATAGCCGTTCTGGCCATCCCGAATGATTTCCTTCAGACCTCCCACCGTCGTCGTCACCACGGGAGTGGCTGTCGCGAGGCATTCAATCGCGGTTCGTCCGAAGGATTCAGAAAGAGAGGGCACACAACACACGTCGCATCCATGATAAAAGGGAACCATATCATCAACCCGACCGACAAACGTCAACCGATCAGCAAAATCCCTTCCCTCAACGTCACTCCTCAATTGTCGAGCAAACTCTGAATCAATGGCTCCAGACACCGCGAATCGACAATCCGGCACCACTTCGAGAACTCTCGGAATCGCCCTAAAAAAGAATTCATGGCCCTTCACCGGGCGAAGGGTACCCGGCAAACCCACCAACGGAACTTTCGGAGGCAATCCGACTTGCTTCCGACACTCATCACGGTCACCGCGAGATCCAAAATATCTTGAATCAACGCCATTGTAGACCACTTCACATCGTGCTTCGCGAACCGGGCCCAGTACATTCAGACGCACTGCTTCGGAGTTGGTGATGATCCGATTGGCTAAACCGAAGATCTGCTTGCGAACAAAACGCTTCATCGGCCAACCTGGCCAAGTCATTTCACCGTGAAGGTCATCGAAGAGCTCTCGAATATGCCAAACAACCGGTAGCCCGAGCCGCCTTCCCGCCAATGCTGCCGCATAGGATACCAAGGAGTTCACGTAGACGAGATCGGGCTTCAAACGACGGAAGGCCCTCTCGAATTCCTCAGCAGCACACCGTTCAGCGAGGAAATGCCTGCCAAACCGAATCGGGTTTCGAGTTCGCAGCCAGTTTTTGTGAGGGATCACATGCGATTGACAACCACAGGACTCGGCATGCGCAACGAAAGGCCCATCAAAGGCAAAAAAAGCGTCAACGCTCCAGCCCCTCTCGATCAATCCGGAAGCGATCATTTGCCCACTGATCGTTGCCCCGCCAAACTTCGGGCTGAATTGCACCAATGCCAGATTCACGAATCATCTCCTCCTTCCTTGGTTCCAACCCACCCCAATCATCCTAGCGGAAACTGAATTGAACTGCAAATCCTGAGCTCCTCTCGACCGGATTAAGAAAAGTTCGTCGTCGCAATCCCCCTCCTTCGACGTGTCACATAGGGATTTCAACGCGTCCAGCGACTGCTTGAACTCCTCTTTCAAAAACAAACCACTCTCCACGGTCGATCCCATCATTTCTGCATGACAGGGAATAGAGGCCAAGTGACCATGGCGCTGAGGATGACCCGTGCAAGATGCCCAGAAGGTGCAATGAAACAAGATCAATCCTGTCAAAACAAGGTCAGCCCCTGCGGAAATGTCATCACCAAGCTAGCCAGTGATAAAGATCAGAGGATTGAATCCCCATGAGTGGCGCCGCTGAGGTTTCATCCCTAGGCCCATCTAGGCCTCTCAAGCCTCTCCGGAATCAGTCGGCGACCACCCGGCCGGCAGGATTGCCCCTCGCCGAATCATCGATAGTCCTCTCGAATCGGGTGGAAGACGTCAATGACTTGGCACCGGGTCACAGCACGACCGGAATGAACCGCATGGGA
>DEAY01000170.1:6908-7171 GCA_002348345.1 Verrucomicrobia bacterium UBA2970 | reverse complement strand
CACCGGGTCACAGCGCGACCGGAATGAACCGCATGGGACGGGATGATCCCCACATCACCTGGTCCGAGAACGCGCACCTCACCATCAATCGTCAGCTCGAAGTCCCCGTGTATGACGTTGCAGACCTGTTCATGGGGATGGGAGTGCTCCGGCAAGACGGCCCCCGCCTGAATCCTCCAATGGGCAAAGGTCATGGAACCCGAGTGCACAAACCTTACCTGAAAGCCGGGAATGAGTTCACGGATCTCGATTTCATCCAATTT
>DEAY01000170.1:0-6498 GCA_002348345.1 Verrucomicrobia bacterium UBA2970 | reverse complement strand
ACACCCCATCGATCGCTGTTGAATGCCAATCTCGAGCGAGGAGTTGCAATTCAGGTCAAGATCGGTTTGTTTACCGAACCATATGTCAGACGGAAACTCCAAGCCAATGGCGCTTGGCCGAGCCCTCTTGGTGCTCGGCAGAGCGTCCAATCTGCCCACCGTCTGGTCCAATTGTCTCGTCGCCTATGCCCTCGGAGGATTCATGAGCTGGGCCGCCCTCATGCCCGTCCTCCTCGGCGCCACTTTTTTCTATCTCGGCGGAATGTATTTGAACGACGCCTTTGATGTGGGGTTCGATCGTCGATATCGCCAGGAACGCCCGATTCCATCGGGCGCGATCCAAGAACGAACGGTGTGGATTCTCGGAGTCCTCCAACTCATGATCGGCATGATATTCTTCTCAGCGATGAGTCAAGTTCCGTGGTCTCTATCGCTCCTCCTGACCGCCACCATCATCGTCTACAATGCCCTCCACAAAACGGTTTCCTTTTCGCCCATTCTCATGTCTCTCTGTCGATTCGTCCTCTTTCTTTCGGCAGCGTCCATCGGCGTTAAAGGGATCACTGGACTGGCCCTTTGGAGCGCCCTTGCCTTGGCGGGCTATATCATCGGGCTCAGCTACGTCGCAAAACGAGAGAGCAGTGGAGGACTCATCGGCTACTGGCCTTGTCTCCTACTCGCCTTTCCTCCCATTCTTGCGTTTCTCGTGAACGTCGGGTCATTTCGGACGAGCGGACTCGTCCTGATCGCCATCTACACCTTGTGGACAGGGCACTGTTTATGGCAGTTCTACGGGCGAACTCCCCCCAACATTGGAAGAGGCGTCTCCCGTTTACTCGCTGGAATCGTGATCACCGATCTCCTGGCACTAGGCTCGGGCGATCTGCGATGGACGCTCATGCTGACGGGCCTCTTCATCGGAGCCCTTGTGTTCCAACGATTCATTCCAGCGACCTGAGGGCCTTTGCCTCGTAAATCGCCCATTGCAGGGACCCGCCATCCTGCTAGGCTTCGCCACCGATTGATGACGCCCTCCCTGTCTTTGACCACGATGATCCTCGCCTCAGTTCTCTGCGGGTGGGGTGCCCTGGCAGCAGCCCCCCCAACGGGGCAAAGCATCCTCGACGGCTACTTCGCCCACCGAACCGCGGAAATCCGCTCAGGCAATCTCGCCCCCTACCGTAGCCTTAAGGCCTGGCAATCAGCTCGTCCCCGCCTACAGACCGAGCTTCGTGAAATGTTAGGACTCGCTCCTTGGCCGGAAAAAACGCCACTCGACCCGGTGATTACGGGGCAGATCGACGAGGAGGACATCCGAGTTGAAACGCTTCACTTCCAATCGCTTCCCGGGCTCTACGTCACCGCGAATCTCTATCTGCCCAAACACCAGGCGGGTCCATTCCCCACGATTCTGTATGTTTGTGGCCATGCCCTCGTCAAGGACGGTGATCGAAGCTTTGGCAATAAAGTCGCTTACCAACATCACGGCATCTGGTACGCTCAAAACGGCTATGCTTGTCTCATCATCGATACGATTCATCGAGGGGAAATCGAAGGCATCCACCACGGCACCTACCGCTACGGCATGTGGTGGTGGAATTCACGCGGCTATACCCCAGCCGGCGTTGAAACCTGGAACAGCATCCGGGCACTGGACTACCTCGCCACCCGTTCCGAGGTAGACATGGACCGCATCGGCATCACCGGACGTTCCGGAGGCGGCGTCTACAGTTGGTGGGCGGCGGCCCTCGACGAGCGCATTCGGGTGGCCGTTCCGGTCGCGGGCATCACCGATCTTCACAATCAAGTCGTGGACGGTATCGTGGAAGGTCACTGTGACTGCATGTTCATGGTCAACACTTACCGATGGGACTATTCGAAAGTCGCCGCCCTCCTGGCTCCTCGCCCACTGCTAATTGCCAACTCTGACAAAGATCCGATTTTCCCCCTCGATGGCGTTGTCCGCTTGCATTCCGAAGTGAAGAAGATCTACGGTCTGTATCAATCTGAAGATCACCTGGGGCTCCTGATCACCGAGGGCCCTCACCGTGATACCCAAGCCCTACGCCTCCCCACTTTCCGATGGTTCAATCGGTTCCTCAAAGGATCCCAAGCCCCCATCGAGTCCGCGGCGGTCAAGCGTTTTCCAAACACGGCTCTGGCCAGTTTTGAATCGTTTCCCGAAGACGCCATCAACACCACCATTCACGAGTCCTTTGTTCCCCAGGCCCCCGTTCCAACCCTCCCAAATTCCGCCAACCATTGGCGGTCGCTAAAACTCAAGTGGCTTCAAACCCTGCGGGAGAAAACATTTCGCAGTTGGCCCACCCTGGAAGAGCGTCCGCGTCTTCAACAAGTGATCGATCGCCCCATCGACGGCGGAAGTCTTCAACATTTCGGCCTCACGCTCCACCAACGCGTCCGACTTCCCCTCTACTTGTACGTCCCCAAACGGGTGGACCAAGTCGAGCAGATTATCATTGAGATCCTCGACGAAACGAGCGGTCTTTCCTTCCACGAAAAATTCAAGGACGCGCTCCAGGAACAATCAACACGACCCTTGGAAGCGGACCTGACCCCTTCCATCGCCTATGCTTGGTTCGCCCCGCGGGGAATCGGCCCATCCGCCTGGCCCTCCGATGACTGGCATCATACTCAAATCCGCCGTCGTTTCATGCTGATCGGTGAGACCCTGGACTCGATCCGGGTCTTCGACATTATCAAGGCCGTCCAGGCAACCACCACCTTGCCTCGGTTTGGCCGAGTCAAAGCGATCCTTCGAGCTCATCGTCACATGGCCGTCAATGCCCTCTATGCCTCACTTTTCCTTCCGCAGGCGGGAGCTCTTGAATTGTTCGAATTGCCGAAGAATCATCGACAGGGTCCCGACTACCTCAACGTCTCACGCCTGGGCTCTCTGCCATGGACCATTGCCGCCAGCCTGGAGGATCGCCCGATCAAACTGATCCGAACCGCCCCGCACGTCGCCGTCTTTGCCGAATCCGTCGCCACCCATCTCAAGTGGTCAACGACCATCTCTCGGGAGGACGCTTCGAATGCCGGGTCAAATGAGGGTCCCCGCACGGATGAGCATCGCGCTCCCTAGAACCCAAAGCACTTGTTTATCAGGACACCGCTTTCCGCTTTCCGGTTCGCTGCTTGGCATTGAGAAAGCGATTCACTGCATTCAAGTAAGCTCGGGCACTCGCCTCAATAATATCAGTGCTAGCTCCCCGTCCCGTCACCAGATTCCCGTCTCCAAAATCGGCCTTGACCGTCACCTCCCCCAAAGCATCTTTCCCCTGGGAGACCCCCCGCAAAGAGAAATCCTTTAGCCGGCCTCGCACTTTGGTCAGACGGTCGATGGCCTTCAGAGCCGCATCCACCGGACCATCTCCCACGCCAGCATCTTGGTAAACCGTCGCTTCTTTCTCCTTTGAACCGGCACGACTCAATCGAACGGTCGCTGTCGGCACCGTCGAGGATCCACTCGACACGGACAAATACTCAAGCATCCAAGTCTCGGGAACAATCGTGATATGGCCCTCCACCAAGGCCGCGAGATCGTCGTCATAAACGAACTTCTTCTTGTCCCCGATCTCTTTGAACCGCGCAAAAATCGCACTAACATCGTCATCGGTCATCTTGAAACCCAAATGCTTTAGTCGCGACAACACCGCAGCTCGGCCACTATGTTTCGTGAGAGGCAACTCGGTCTTTCCCCATCCCACTTTGACGGGATCCATGATCTCATAGGTTTCGCGTTTCTTGAGAATTCCGTCTTGGTGGATTCCACTGCTATGGGCAAAGGCATTCTCCCCAACAATGGCCTTACTCCGCTGAACGGAAAGCCCGGATAGTCTTGCCACCAAACGGGACGTGCGAACGATTTCCTTAGGTTTGACCCCGCACTTGAATCCTCGAAAGACATCCTTGCGGGTGGTGAGAGCCATCACAATCTCTTCCAGGGACGCATTCCCCGCACGTTCCCCAATGCCATTCATCGTGCATTCAACTTGACGTGCTCCCGCTCGGACAGCCGCCAGCGAATTGGCCACCGCTAACCCCAAATCATTGTGACAGTGAACACTAATGATCGCCCGGCCCGATTGAAATTCCGGAACCGATTCATAGAGCTGACGGATCAGTTCCTCAAACTCGTTGGGAACCGTCCAACCAACGGTGTCAGGGATATTGACCGTCGTCGCGCCGGCATCCACTGCGGCTCGACAAATGCGAACGAGAAACTCCGGCTCTGTTCTCGACGCGTCCTCTGGAGAGAATTCGACATCATCAACATAGCCTTTGGCTTGTTTGACTCCCTTCACCGCCAGGCGAACGATTTCATCCTCTGCCTTTCCAAGTTTGAATTCACGATGAATCTTAGAGGTGGCCAGAAAGACATGAATTCTCCCCCGTCTACCAGCGGGCTTGACCGCGGCTCCGGCGGCGTCGATATCACCCGAGACACATCGGGCCAATCCGGCGATCGTCGGCCCCTTCAATTCCTTGGAGATCGCCTCGACGGCCGTGAAATCACCCTCACTGATCACCGGAAATCCCGCCTCGACCACGTCCACCTTGAGCCGCTCAAGTTGCCGAGCAATCTCAAGCTTCTCCCGAAGATTCATCGAGGCCCCCGGACATTGTTCGCCATCACGTAACGTAGTATCGAAAATCAATACGCGTTTGTTTTTCATTCGGTCTGTTTGTTTTATTTCTCTTTGCCGGTGATGCCGCGTCCGGACCAAAAAAAACCCCACCGCCATGGTGTTGGCGGTGGGGTTTCGAAATCTTGACCGGTTCTCTAACACCCATCCGCCAGACTGCTCAGCAGCAGTCCGCCCGTAAGAAGCAGAAGAATGTCTCGCGAGTGATGCATCACAGAAAACCGTATCAATCTCCCTTCCGTTCGGTCAATGGAAATGTAACACGACTTGAGAAGGCCCCAGCGAACCTGATGATTCATTGTCCAGATCCAAGCTGCCCCTCCCTAGGGAAATCGATCGGAGAAAAGCACGCTCGATGCCCCCCTCCTTCTAAGGGGCTTGACGACGAGAACGATCAATGCCGACTCGTTTGGATTTTCTATCCGGGATGGCGGCCTTCACCTTGAGCCTCGGGAGCGCCTGACGATTCGTCCATCCGCCAGGGACCGGGATTCAGGCCTTGTCCGGAAAGCCCGGATTGAAGGAGGAAGCACTTTCGCCTCCTCGCGGAATGCGGCTCGGCGACCAAGGCAATCTCCAATGTAAGGGTGGACCTGTTCGGTTCGTTGGTCGCTGTGTCGATAAACCGATCATTGCTCACCCCGATGCCCACAAAACCAATCCAGATGAAGAACCACCCCAAAATAAGTACATGTACGTATTCTCGATTTCGATACTTCAGGCAGCCTAAATCGCAATATTGGTTCCTTTGAGGAGGTCAACAAAGAATCACCCGGTTCATGAATCGAGCAAAAAGAGTCTTCTTCAGTCTCAATCACGACACCGATTATGGTGTCTATCAGGAAATGCTCGCCTGGCTCTCCACCGAGGGGATCGAGGTCAAGCCATGGACGACAACCGAGCTCAGTCACGCTTCCAGAGACGCCGATCGACATGAATCGAACGCCCATCTCATCGAGCAAGTCATCCGTTCGGACTACGTTGTCGTCATTGTCGGCAATACCCAGATTGATGCAGAATCTGTTGACACGCGGGCACTTAACACCGCCGCATGGATGAAACGCCCGATGATCGCCCTCAACATCAATCAGCGTTGCGATATCGATGAAAAACGATTTCCCAGCCTCATCGCCGATCAATTGATCCTTCACATCCCAATGGAGGGCCAAACCTTCAACCATGCACTGGAATCCTGGCGGGATGAAGCCTTCAGATTTCGCGCCATGGGCCAAATCGGCCCCGCCCACTACACCGAGGAGATTTACAGCCTCATTGAGAAAACCAAGAGCCCGCTCCATCGATTCGAATCCGCTTCGGAGGAATCCGTTGACAAATCCCGGTGGTGTAGGCCCCTGGGCTGCGACATGGACGATCCCGGCAGCCCCTCCGTTGGACGCACACCCTTTGCCAAATCGGTCTAGAATTGCGTTTGACAAAAACTTGCCCCTGGATCGCCTTAAGGCAATGGTCTCCGGTATCCCGTATGGTAAATTCCGATTCAGAGGAATCTCTCTCCCGGGTCCGGGCTAAGATCGATCAACTCGTTGAAGACGTAGGCCCCGAAGTCGCCGGGGAGCTGGCGAGGTCGTTTATTGACGAGCTCCCCCAAACCCTCTCACAGTTGCACAACCATCTTAAGGACAATGATTTAGTCGAACTTAAACGGGCCGCACACTCGTTCAAGTCAATGGCCCATTTCTATGGCCTCGAGTCGGTGGCACAGGTGTCCCAATCCTTGGAACATGATGCTGCGATTGAGAAAACTGACCAACTGTCAACTTTGATGGAGACCCTTGAAGGGTCAGCAACTCAAGGTGCTGCTCAAGTC
>DEAY01000104.1:3458-10370 GCA_002348345.1 Verrucomicrobia bacterium UBA2970 | reverse complement strand
CTCAGCGATTGCAAATCGGGGAATCGGAGCCTCTGGGGCAACGGTCTCTTGGTGGTCGGCCGCGAGAAAAAGGGCGGGTGGTGAGGAGGGAGCCAACAGCGGGATTCCAGGGAATTCGAAGGAAATGGTGGGTGTGACCGGTGTGAGGTCTCCCTCAAAATCAACCCTTGCGTCGCTTCCGCCTGCCGCTAGATTGTGGTGATGTGCAGCAGAGCGCTAATCGTGGTCCTGGCCTGCTTGGGCCTCACTTCAGTCCGGGGACAGATCACCGTGGAACTGGATTTTGAGAAGGATTCCTTTATCGCCAATGAGACCATGTTCGCCAGTGTTCGCGTCACTAATTTTTCCGGTCAAACCCTCCGGTTTGGGACGGATAATCACTGGGTGATGTTTGCCGTTGAGGGGCAGAATGGCTTTTTGGTCGATCAAAGAGGGACGCCGAATGTGACCGGGCTTTTCGAGATTCCCAATGGGTCCCGGGGGACGCGTCGGGTCAATCTGGCTCCCTATTATGAGATGACCACGCCGGGTCGCTACATGGTGACGGCGACTGTGATCTGCCAACAGGTGCGGGAGGTGCTGAAAAGCCCCAAGAGGGAGATCAATATCATCCGGGCGACGACCCTCTGGGAAAAACAGTTTGGCGTCGTTTCCCCTGGGAGCGAGGCCTATGACGTGCGCCATTACGCGTTGATCCGAGCGCTGAATAACAATCGCCTGGAGCTCTATGTTCGAGTCGCGAGCCGGGACGGGTCGAAGGTTTACGGCGTGTTTTCGATGGGGAACATCGTTTCATTCGGATCGCCGGAAGCCCAGCTCGACCGGTTGAGTCGTCTGCATGTTCTGCAGCAGTATGCCGCCCGGTCCTTCCGCTATGTGGTGGTGACGCCGGATGGTGAGTTGATGACCCGGCATCGCTACGATTATACCCGGAGTCGCCCCCGGTTGGGCGCGGGCGCCGAGAACTTGATCGCGGTGATGGGAGGGATTCGCGTGCCGACCGAGTCCGATCTGCCGCCATCACTCGAGACCTTTGATCCCGTGGATGGCAGTTCAAGCGATTCGCCCTCGCCGGACCCGGGTGAGGCCGGTGGGGAAGGCGGAATCCAGTCCGCCGAAGTCGGGGAGGGTCAGTGAACGAAAAGTTCCGATTGGTGGGCGTGAAGGTGGAGGATCTTGCTCACTCCGGTTCCAATGGTGTCCACCACGAAATCCCGGTGGCCATTTCCATTCTTCTGGGATTCCACCATGATGGACGTGATGCCGACCGCCTGCGCGGCGGCGGCGTCCTGCCAGTTCTCGCTTAAAAGGTAGGAATGATTAATGTCGAGTCGATGCTCGAAGGTGGCTTCGCGAAATTGACCCGGTCTCGGCTTATGGCAGGGACAGTCGTCGTCTTCGGCATGAGGGCAGAAAAGAATTTGATCAATGGGGAGCCGGCGCCGCAGCAGCGTGTGCATTAATTCGAGCTCCCGCCTGGAAAAATCGCCGTTGGCAACGCCGGGCTGGTTGGTGGTGGCGATGACAAGGAGTCCCGCATCATGAACCGCCTCCAGGAAGGGCAGAATCTCCATTTGGATTTGCATCTCCTCGACGCGATGGGGGGGGCGTTCCCGCTCGTCATTCCCGATCGTTTTGACTAAGAAACCGTCCCGTTCAATAAATACCGCTGATTTCATATCACCGGTAAGGGAAGCATTCCTTTTGCCGGAATCGTCGATGCGAGGAGTTTTTTTGTTTTTTCCCGCCTTTGATCTGGATCAAGTGAGGGGAACGGCGGTTTGAAAGCGACCCGGTTCGGGGCGTTTGGTGGCATCGGAGATCCGCCTTGGAGCGAATCTAATCGAAGAAATCCTCACGATCGAGGACCCGACCACGGATGATCTCGACCGCCGGCATGGCTCTCACAATCGCATTTTTCTGGGTCTGACCCCGAAATCGGTTCATTTCGACCCGGCAGGCCGCCATGGCTTCCCCGTTTCGGTCTTTGATCGGCAGGGTGACGATTGCCGTTTTCTTCGTCCGCTTGTAGTAAATCTTGGCTCGTTCAATGGTGTCGAGGGCGGCCTCATCGGCAGGCGATCCGACCGGCCCACCCGGATGCACCGCGATGAGTTGGGCCGTTTCTGACTCGGAGGGTTTGGCGAAGATCGAAACCTGGACCAGGCGGCTGTATTTTTCCATGATTTCATCCACCAGTCGCTGGGCGGTTGAGAGGCGGCTTTGGAACTTCACCTTGGCATCGCCAAAGTGGGCTTGGGTCGCGCCCTGGGTCCAGAAGCCCAATTTGCCGGTCCCGAATTCGGTGTCATTCAAGATCGGGATCTTCCTCGTGTTGTTGATCTGGATTCTGAATTCAGGTCCTCTGCCGGTCAGGTTGACGGAGTGCCATGATTGGTTCGATCGTTCGGTCGGCCAGGAGTAGTCTTCAAAGACCTGGCCGTTGACGACCTTCCGGAAAGAGTAGCGACCCGATTTTGCATCGAGTTTCAATAGATAGTAATTATCAGCGTCCTGCCAGTGGAAGATGAGGCCGGCTGCTTGCTGTGACCCTCCCTCGAGGATCTTGATCCGCGTGTTGGCTTCAAAATCCTCAAAAACCTCGTTGTCATAGATCAGGAAGGTTTCCCGGGCGGGGGAACCCTCTTCGGATCGTTGGGCGATCACCTTCGCCCGATGATCATTTCGGGCGAGCGGCGAGATCTGGGCCATCGCCGAGGGCAGGCGATCCATGATCACCTGCCAATCTCCGTCGGGCGTTCCGACGTGATGAGCGGTGAATCCTTTTGGCGCGAGGGTTTCAGCGCTTCCGGGGTCCAGAAGATAGAGTTCGGCGGCCCATGCGGTGTGAAGAAGAAGCAGGCCGAGGGACAGAAGGAGGGAGGTCGATCTCATGGCGTTGAGGCTAGCAAAAGTGATGGCTTGCCAGAAGGCAATTTGTCGAGGGGCCGAGAGTCCTGGGGGAAGGGGCGCTGGCAACATTCGGGATGGGTTGGATTGATCGCAAAATCAAAGCTTTCGCTTGCCAAATGCGCGTTCATCAATAGATTAACCGACTCATTTGTTGACGCGCGACGATGAATCAACACTGCGTAGAGCTTATTGCATTCGCTCCCGCTCCGACCCAACCGGGGCAGGAGCCTCCACCGGTTTGGACCAGCATGATCCCCCTCATGTTGTTGATGGTGATGCTGTATTTCATCCTGATCCGGCCCCAGCAGAAAAAGGCTCGTGAACATACGGATCTTCTCTCCCGGCTAAAGGTGGGTGACAAGGTGGTGAGCTCCGGAGGAATTGTCGGAACCGTGGTGAGCATCAAGGATAAGCACGTCGCGATTCGCTCCGCCGACACCAAATTGGAGATCTTGAAAAGTGCGGTCTCGGAGGTCACGGAGAAGAAGGCGGGCTAGCGGTTTTTACCTTTATTGCATGAAATCAGGATACTATTGGAAATGGGCTTTCGTCGTCTTTGTGGTGGGATGGGCGATCTGGGAGATGTACCCCCCCCAAAGCCAGAGGCTGATCGACTATTTTGTCCTTGAATCGGATTCGAACGATGAAGCCGGCGGAGCCGTCGTTGAGGAGATTGTCGCCGCGGCGGGACAATTGGAAACCGAGAATCCGGGGCGCGAGTACGCGAATCTGTTGGAGGCCGTGGGAACGAATGATTTACGTTCCTTGTTTCCTGATATCGACACCAAGAATGCTGAAATCCCCAATCGGGAGATTCTGAATCAACTCCAGAAGGCGGCGGCGGGTCAGATTCGTTTGGGATTGGATTTGCAGGGCGGGATTTCCTTTTTGGTGGCCATGCAGACGAACAAGCTGCGTGAGGATCAGGAGAAATCAGTCGTGCTGGCCCAAGCGATTGAAGTCCTTCGGAAGCGGGTGGACAAATTCGGAGTGGCGGAGCCAAGCCTGCAACCGGTTGGGGATGACCGGATTTTGATCCAACTGCCCGGGCTGTCCGAAGTCGATCACGAAAGTGCTCGTGCGACCTTGACCAAACCGGCCTATCTGGAGTTCCGGATGGTGCACGAACAAAGCACCCAATTGTTGGCGGAAGGAATGTTGGCGCCGGGCTATGAGATTCTGAGCGAAGTGGTGCGTGATCCCGGCCCGAATGGGGTCGAGCGCACCCAGGAGTATCTGGTGAAGAAAAAACCGGAACAGGGCCTCACCGGAAAGCATCTTTCACAGGCGGGGGTCTATCCCGATCCCATGACGGGGCGACCGAAGATTGATTTTCAAATGACCTCTGACGGGGCGCGGATTTTTGCCGATGTGACGACCCAGAATGTCGGGCGTCAGCTTGCGATTGTTCTGGACGGCGAACTCAAGTCGGCCCCTTCGATTCGGTCGGCGATTGTCTCCGGACGAGGGGAGATCTCAGGGAATTACGACCTCAAGGAAGCCTTTGAACTGGCCAATGTGCTGGAAAACCCGCTTGAGGCTCCGGTGAAAATCGTCGAAGAACAGACCGTGGAACCAACCCTCGGGCGGGATTCCGTCAAATCGGGGGTAAGGGCGTCGATTTATGGCCTGATCCTGGTGGCGGGGTTCATGGCGGGCTACTACCTGGTGGCGGGCCTCATCGCGAACTTTGCGTTGCTTCTCAATTTGGTCATCCTTTTGGGCGTGTTGTGTTCGGTCGACGCCACGTTGACCTTGCCGGGCATCGCCGGGGTGGTGCTGACGATCGGGATGGCGGTGGATGCCAATGTGCTCATCTTGGAACGAATTCGGGAAGAGTTGATGGCTGGCAAATCGACCAAGGGATCCGTCGAGGCGGGTTACAACAAGGCCTTCGGGACGATTTTCGACGCCAACGTCACCACGCTCATTGCCTCGGTGATCCTGATCTTCATGGGGAAGGGGCCGGTCCAAGGGTTCGGGGTGACTCTGACCATTGGGATCTTGGTGAGTATGTTCACCGCCCTGGTGGTCACCCGACTGGTGTTCCAGGGACTCCTGGGTTGGGGGGCAATGAAGAAGGTTTCGATGCTCAAAATCGGATTCCTCTACCGTTACAACTTTGACTTCATGCGGCTGTGGAAGCAGTGGTTCGCGATTTCCTGGTTGCTCATCATTGTTGGGCTGGTCGTTGGGTTGTCTCGTGGGAAGACCGTGCTCGGGGTGGACTTTGCCGGGGGGGATTCCCAGGTGTTTAGCTTTGCCAAGAGGGCCGACGTGGCAGACCTCCGTTCCGAGATTGATGCCCTTGGCGTGGGCGCGGCTCAGATCAGCTACCAAACCAGTCTCGGGACGGGAACCGAGACTCTCAAGATCACCAGCGCCGAGGGGAGCGGTGACCAGGTGGCGGCCCTGCTCAAGGAAGGATTCTCGGAAAACCAGTTCAAACTGGAGGCATCCAGTCGGGTCGGAGGGATTGTTGGGAAGGAGATCCAAAAATCAGCAATCATCGCCGTCGTCCTGGCGCTTTTCGGCATTCTCTTCTACGTGGCTCTTCGCTACGAGTTTTCCTTTGCCATCGGGGCGGTCCTGGCCGTGGTCCATGATATTCTCATGACCCTGGGCTGGTTCTTCTTGACGGGGCGCGAGCTCAACGCGCCGATGGTCGCGGCCATTCTCACCGTCATCGGATTCTCCATCAACGACACCATCGTGATCTTTGACCGAATTCGCGAGGATTTGCGCCTGGGGGTTCGTGGGAGCTTCCGAGAGATCATGAACGCCGCGATCAACAAGTGCTTGAGTCGAACGATCATCACCTCGGGAACGACGTTTTTGGCGGCGGCCTCCCTCTTTCTCTTCGGGGGAAGTGTGATTAACGATTTTTCCTTCACGTTCTTGATCGGCATCATCACGGGAACCTACTCCAGTATCTACATCGCCTCCTCGATTGTCTTTTGGTGGACGAAGGGTGAAAAACCAGATCTCTCCGAGGCATCGCCGGATGTGGTGTTGAATTCGGGGCCCATGGAAGCCGCCTAGTTGGCGATTGCTTCGATTTGACCAGGCTCACGCCGTGTTGAAACGCGCGGCGCGGGCCTTTTTCTTGTCTTCTTGTGGGGCTTATTATTAAAGCCTTGTTAGTTGCTCTGTGTCGCGCCATGATTTGGGCGATAGCTGCCCAATGAATTCTCGATGGTCCATTGCCCCCCAAGAGCAGTCTCAATCGGGACGCTTGGCCAATGAACTTGGGGTTTCCCGTTTGTTGGGACAATGTCTGATCAACCGAGGCCTCGGGGATCCGGACGAGGCGAGGCGGTTTCTCCGGCCCCAACTGAAGGACTTGGCCCATCCCTTTGACGTTCCCAATATGAAGGCGGCCGTGGATCGCCTCTTCGAGGCTCGGTCAAAGGGGGAGCGCGTGGTGATTTTCGGTGACTATGATGTCGACGGGGTGACCTCGACGGCGTTGTTGGTCGAAGTGATGGAGGAGTTTGGCTGGGACATCAAGGCCTACCTGCCTCATCGATTGAATGATGGCTATGGCTTGAGTGCCGTGGCGGTTGAGAAATGCCTTGAGAAGTATTCGCCTCACGTGTTCCTTGCCGTTGATTGTGGCTCGACCGCGGGGGATTCCATCGAATTCCTCAATCAAAAAGGGATCGACGTGATCGTTCTGGACCACCACCAGATTGCAGACCCATCCCCTCGAGCCGTCGCGCTGGTGAACCCACAAATCGATGGAGGTCGATTTTGTGAGCTGAGTTCGGTCGGGCTGGCATTCAAGTTGGCTCACGCCATTGTGATGCGCAGCCGTGAATTAAATCATCCTCCCTCTGCTCATGATTACGATCTCAAACCCCTGCTGGATCTGGTGGCCCTCGGCACGGTGGCCGATCTGGTACCCTTGATCCGGGAGAATCGCATCATGGTGACCACGGGGCTAAACCGCTTGAACCAGACCCGTCGTGCTGGCCTCCTGGCCCTGATGGAGGTGGC
>DEAY01000104.1:0-3057 GCA_002348345.1 Verrucomicrobia bacterium UBA2970 | reverse complement strand
GGACGACTCGAGGATGCGATGGCGTCCCTGGATCTCATCTTATGCTCGGACCTCGATTCGGCGAAGCGCAAGGCTCTGGAACTGGATGCCTGTAATCGGGAACGCCAGCAGATTGAGAAAGGCATTGCCGACAAGGCCATTTCCGCCGTCCGGAACGCGTTTGATCCGGAAGAGGATTTTGTCATCGTGCAGGGCGATCTGGATTGGCATGTCGGCGTGGTGGGCATTGTCGCCTCGCGGGTGCTTCGGGAGTTCTATCGGCCGACGATCATTCTTGGTGGCGAGGGGCAGGAGCTTCGGGGGTCGGGTCGAAGCGTTGAGGGGTTTGACTTGGCCGAGGCCCTGAGGAGTTGTGACGATCTCTTGTTGCGTCACGGGGGACACGCCATGGCGGCTGGACTTTCCGTGCCACCGGAGAATCTGGAGGTGTTTCGTCGGCGGATCAACGGGTATGCGCGTCAGCACCTTGACCGGAGATATCTTACGCCGAGGGTTCACCTAGACGCCGTGGTTTCCCTGGATGAGTTGGGCCTCTCTCAGATGGAAGAACTCGTGACGCTTCGGCCCTTTGGGGCCGGTAATGTGCCGCTTCAATTCGCGGTTCGGGATGTGGTGCTTCAGAGTTTGCCTCATCGGATGGGAAAGGACGGTCAGCATGCCAAGTTTTGGATCACCGACGGGGAGGTGAGTAATGAGGTGCTCTGGTGGAATTGTGGAAAGCAGGCGTTGCCCTCGGGGCACTTCGACCTGGCCTTTGCGCCTCAAATCAACGACTACAACGGTCGGCGCACGATTCAGTTGAAACTGCTCCATTGGCAACCCGCCGAGCGCTCCTGATCAGGGGGTTCCTCTCCAGGGGGAGGCTCTCATCAAGGGGCTTCCCGCTGGCGGTTCTCCTCCGGAGCCGTCGGGGGTTTGTCCGAGCTGAACCGGGGAAGCTCCTGCTGGAGAGACTGCGTCGGATCGGGGGGACGTTCATCCGCGAATCGGACCAGGACCGTGTGGAATCGGTCGGATCGCCACTGATTTTCACGGAGAAGCCAGTTCTTGACAAATGTGGCGACGGTCTTGCGTGCCTCCTCTCTCACCAGCGCGACACGCGCTTCGTCCTCGGCGAATTGGACGAGGGTCGAGGTGAGGCTCTTCTCCAGGGCATCGAGCTGTTCATGGGCATTAAAACGAGCCCATCCGTTTTGGGTCGACTTCTCCATTTGACCGGTATCAATACTGGGAGGGATGGTGGGGCGGACCCGAGGCGCGGTCACGAGACAGGTTTGATTGGACACGCTCAGGGACCACTCCTCGTCCAGTTTCAGATGGTAGCGGTAAGTGACCGGAACGCTGATTTCCGAAACCGTCGTGCCGAGCGACACGTGGTCCCACCAGATCTTGAGTTGATCTTCGGAACGAAACCGTTCGGTGGTGTCCAGGGTGGCGAGTTCAAGTCGCCCCGATCCGCTCCCCTGGATGGTCGGGAGGGAGGCAACGAAGGTTTGGGTGATTTGACCCGTGCGAAATCCCTGGGCGATGGATTCAGCCTTCTCAACCAGGTCCTGCGCCAGATGGGTCGCTTCCTCCAACTGGGATTCGACTGCGGTATGACTGCGATCCCAGATGAAAACCACCGTCAGGGAGATCGAGATGATCGCCCCGAGAAATGCCAGAGGCCAGCGGAGTCGTTCGACACAACCCACCAGGGCATTGGGAGGAGGAGGTTCCGGGACTTCGGGAGGGGGCGTCATGGGGAACTGGGATCGCTGACCTTTCTGTTGACGGAGGGTATCCTAATCGGAGTGGGCCGAGTTCGCAAATCATCGATCGGTGGCTTGGTCCGGCGGTTGCGTGATCGAAGGGTGATGGGGTTTCATTTTGGTGTGTTGGGCGCGTTGGGCGCGGATGCGCTCGGTAGGAACGTAGGTCGCCTTGAAGCGGGCTCGGAATTCGGCGAAGCGTCCGGCGGCGATGGCCTCTCGGACCTTTTTCATGACGTCGAGATAGAGATGCGTGTTGTGGAGGCTCAAGAGCCGGAGCCCCAGGATTTCCCCGACGTTCAGGAGGTGTCGGATATAGGCGCGAGTGAAGTTTTGGCAGGCATAGCAGGTGCAGTCGGGTTCGATCGGTTCCCAGTTCTCCTTTTCTCGCCCCGCTTTAATGCTAATGCTGCCATGCTTGGTAAAGGCCGTTCCGTTCCGCGCCACCCGTGTCGGGAGGACGCAATCGAAGAGATCAATTCCCCGGGCCACGAGTTCAACGAGCTGGGCGGGGGTCCCGAGCCCCATGGCGTATCGGGGTTTTTCGGGAGGGAGATAAGGTTCGGTTTGATCGACCGCCTCCATCATTTCAGGTTCGGTTTCGCCGACGCTGACCCCTCCAACGGCGTAACCGTCGAAATCGAGGGCCACCAAGGCCTTGGCGCAGGCCTCCCTCAGGGAGGCCTGGTTGCCGCCCTGGACAATGCCGAACACCTGTTGATGGGGCGCCCGTTCCTGCTCACGACAGATCTCCGCCCATTGAAGCGTTCGCTCAACGGCGGCCTCCATTTCAGGCAGGGGGACGTCGTGGGCGGGGCATTGGTCGAATACCATCGCGATATCCGACCCGATTGTCCTCTGGATCGCCATGGACTCTTTCGGCCCTAGGAAGAGCGGGGACCCGTCCAAATGTGATCGGAACGCGACGCCGTGGGCTTGGATTTTTCGAATCTTGGCAAGGCTGAAGACCTGGAACCCACCGCT
The DNA here is from genome assembly GCA_002348345.1 of Verrucomicrobia bacterium UBA2970. Taxonomy (GTDB): domain Bacteria; phylum Verrucomicrobiota; class Verrucomicrobiia; order Limisphaerales; family AAA164-E04; genus UBA2970. The sequence goes on along the minus strand of DEAY01000104.1, from coordinate 322 downwards.
GTCCGTCAGGATGGGCAGCTTCCAATTCATGAATCGGTGCAATCCTCCGGCTTTGCGCATGATGTCCATGCCCGGTCGAATAGCGAGGTGGTAGGTGTTGCCGAGGATGATTTGGCTGCCGCATTCCAATAGTTCGCGGTGATCCATCGCCTTGACGGTGGCCTGGGTGCCCACGGGCATGAAGGCGGGCGTGTCAATGTCGCCCCGGGAAGTGGTGAGTCGCCCCAGCCGAGCTTTGCTTTGCGGATCCGTTTTAAGCAATTCGAACATGCGTCTGAAGTCTCTCGGGAAGCCCGCCCCTGTGGCAAGTCACGAGATTCAA
>DEAY01000309.1 GCA_002348345.1 Verrucomicrobia bacterium UBA2970 | reverse complement strand
AGTCCCGCTGTTTTGAGGGCGATGAATGGTCCCCTCGAACCGTTCGTGCTACTCGCCAACAAGCCCCGCTCTCGGTTCGAAGCGAGCGGCAAGCGCCCGCTCTGCCCCTCCCCTTTCCCGGAGGATCGTCAAGGGCGCGATCGATGCCTGCCGGGGAGCATCCTCGGCCAAGCCACACGATGAGACTCGTTTGGATGTTTGTCGGCTTGGGAATCCTTTTCCTGATCCCGTTTTTGGTCTGGGGCGAATCCTGGCAATGGACCGCCGATGGGGCCGTTCGCTGGCTGCAGAGTTATGGTTCCTGGGCTTGGGCCGCCGCCTTTGGATTACTGGCCGCCGACCTTTTCCTCCCGCTGCCCGCCACCGCAATCATGGCTGCCCTCGGGTTCGTCTACGGACCTTTCTTGGGCGGGCTGATCGGAGGCCTCGGCTCGATTGTCTCAGGTTGCCTTGCCTACGCCATTTGCCGGGCACTCGGCCGATCCGCCGCCATTCGTCTCGTTGGGGCCAAGGATCTCGCTCAAGGAGAGCAACTCTTTGAACGCTTTGGCGGATGGTTGGTCACCCTGTCCCGATGGCTCCCGCTCTTTCCGGAAGTGATCGCCTGCATGGCTGGCCTCACCCGAATGCCGTGGCCCCCCTTCGTCCTCGCGCTCGCCTGCGGATCGTTTCCCATGGCGCTCACCTTCGCCTCCGTGGGTCATGCGGGAGTGGAACACCCCCTCCTGGCCATCTCGCTCAGCGCGGTGGTTCCCCCGGTGCTCTGGCTCCTGATTCAACGATCCCTCCGAAAATCGATGTCCTCCCTCCCCGCTTCAAAGCGATAAGGGCTCGATCCAGTGTTCCTTCCTCCCGCGATGACATGCAGGCGGGGAACATCCCACCCAAGGAACGATCAAACTCGCTCTCGAGCGGTTTACACGCTAGGTTCGGGGCGGTCCATGAGCGATCCCAATGACAGTCCCTCTCCTCTAGACGAGGTGCGGTCACTCACCTTTTCCGGCGCAGTCCTTTTTGAGGCATCGTTGGTCCTTGTCGCTGCGGTTCTCAGTTGGGTGTTCGGCGTCCCCCTCCTCGGCGACCTCTCCTGGAGTGGAAAAGGGTTCCTTCTCGGCCTCAGCTCAGCGCTTCCTCTGATCGCTTTTTTTATCTGGATCCTGCAATCGAGCTATCCACCGTTTGTGGAGGTCCGGCTCTTTCTTGAACAGTTTGTCGCCCGGATGTTCGGTCGATGGTCGATTCCGCAGTTGGCGCTGCTTTCAATCGTGGCTGGGGTGGGCGAGGAGATTCTTTTTCGGGGCGTCCTCCAACCCGGCATGGCAAAAATCACAACACCCGCGGTCGGACTGATCGTTGCCAGTTTCGCGTTCGCGCTTTGCCATGCGCTGACCAAGGCCTATTTCATCTCGACGTTCGTGATCGGGATTTACTTGAGCCTCGTCTGGCAAGCCGCCGACAATCTCCTGGCCCCCATCATCACCCACGCGCTCTACGATTTTGTTGCCCTCCTCTACTTTCTTCGCTGGTACCCCCGCAACAGAGAAGAGGAAAAAGAAGACTGAACTGGGCCAGTGCGGATGCGTTCTCGCCCTGCCCCTCAAAGAACGGAACCCTCCGCCAAAACACCCCGAACGCGGGCACTCGCTCGAGCATGGACCCTTAACGACCCTGTTCGTTCGGATCTTTGAAACCAAGGCACGACACCACCCCTACAGCGGCTGGGCCGATGTAATAACGGACTAAGCCTTGGCGACGAGCTGACGCAATACGTAAGGAAGAATGCCTCCGTGACGGTAATAATCGATCTCGATCGAGGTATCGATTCGGCATCGGACAAGCACATCCAGGGTTTCTCCGCCACGACGATGAACGCGTAACGTGAGATCTTGCTGGGGCCGAAGCCCATCGTCTAATCCCATCACATCGAAGGTTTCCGTTCCGTCCAAGCCCAACGCGCGGGCACCTTCCCCTTCCTTGAACTGGAGGGGCAGCACCCCCATGCCCACCAGGTTCGATCGATGGATGCGTTCAAAACTCTCAGCAACCACCGCCCGCACCCCCAACAACCGGGTGCCTTTGGCCGCCCAATCGCGTGAGCTTCCCGTCCCGTATTCCTGTCCGGCCAGCACCACCAACGGCGTCTTCTCCGCGGCATACTTCATCGCCGCATCGTAGAGACTCATTTGCTCACCGGAGGGCTGGAACGTCGTCACCCCTCCTTCAATGCCGGGGACCATCAGGTTCTTGATTCGGACATTCGCAAAGGTCCCCCGGGTCATGACCCGATCGTTTCCTCGCCGGGACCCATAACTGTTAAAATCGGCGAAGCCGACCCCGTTCTCGTCAAGATAGGCGCCTGCCGGAGAGGCCTCCTTGATGGCTCCCGCAGGAGAAATATGGTCGGTCGTGACCGAATTCCCGAACAAACCGAGCACTCTTGCACCGTCAATCGGCTCAATCTTCCCCGCCTCCAATTGGAAGTCCGTAAAGAAGGGCGGCTCCTGGATATAAGTGCTGTTGGGATCCCAATCGTAGACCTCCCCCACCGAGGATGGAATCTCGTTCCATTTGGGGTTCTGATCAGCGAAATCAGTGTAGAGGGCCCGAAAGGTATCGGTTTTCAGCGCCGATTCCAACTGCTGCCGCACATCCGCCAAACTGGGCCATAAGTCTTTCAAGTAGACGGGCTCGCCCTCCTGGTCTGCTCCGAGAGGCTCCTCCGTGAGATTGATATCGACCCTTCCCGCCAGGGCAAAGGCCACCACAAGCGGCGGCGACATGAGAAAATTGGCTTTGATGTTTTGGTGAACACGGGCCTCGAAATTTCGATTGCCGGAAAGGACGGACGCGGCCACCAGATCATGATCGACAACAGCCGATTCAATCGCCTGGGCCAGGGGACCACTGTTTCCAATACAGGTCGTGCAGCCGTAACCGACCAGATTGAATCCCAACTGATCCAGATAGGGCTGCAACCCGGTCTTTTCAAGGTAGTCACTCACCACCCGGGAACCGGGAGCCAGAGACGCCTTGACGGCTGGATTCACTTTCAGGCCCTTTTCGACCGCGTTCTTTGCCAAGAGGCCCGCAGCCAGCATCACGCTTGGATTGGAGGTGTTGGTGCAGGAGGTGATCGCGGCGATCAACACACTCCCGTGCCGAAGATCCACCGTGCCCGAGCCATTCAGGGACGCGGCCACGGTCGTGGACTGCAATTCTCCGGCCTCTTTGCCAAAGCCCCCTTCGCTCACCGGACGCGAAAATGAAGTGCCAAAACTCTCTCCTAACCGACCGAGTGCAATCCGGTCTTGAGGACGCCGCGGTCCCGCCACCGAAGGTTGCACGGAGGCAAGGTCGAGAGACAGGTCGATCGAGTAATCGACTTGCCCCCGCTCCGGAAGCCCCCAAAGCCCCTGAGCTCGATAGTAGTTTTCATAGCGTTGGCAATGGGCCTCGCTTCGTCCCGTGGCTCGCAGGTAACGAACGGTTTCATCATCAACCGGAAAGAATCCCATCGTGGCCCCGTATTCCGGCGCCATGTTGGCGATGGTTGATCGATCCACGGCCGGCAAGGCCACCGCACCCGGACCATAGAACTCGACAAATTTGCCCACCACCTTTGCCTCCCGGAGCATCTCGGTGAGGGTCAAGGCCAGGTCCGTGGCCGTGACCCCTTCTTGGAGGCTTCCGGTCAAATGGACTCCGACGACATCGGGCGTTAAGAAATAAACCGGCTGCCCCAACATTCCCGCTTCCGCCTCGATGCCGCCGACGCCCCACCCCACAATCCCGAGGCCATTGATCATCGTCGTGTGGGAATCCGTTCCGACAAGCGTATCGGGATAATACACCCCTCCCGCCTCCAGCACCCCCTTGGCGAGATACTCAAGGTTCACTTGATGCACGATCCCAATCCCGGGCGGAACGACTTTGAAAGTATCAAATGCCTGCATTCCCCATTTCAAAAACTGATAACGCTCGCGATTTCGGGTGAACTCCTTGTCCAGGTTCTTCTCCATCGCATCCTCACTCCCGGCAAAATCCACTTGAACCGAGTGGTCCACCACCAAGTCCACCGGCACGAGAGGCTCAATCAGCTTCGGATCCTTCCCCAGCCGCCCGACCGCTGAGCGCATCGCCGCCAGGTCAACGAGCAGCGGAACCCCGGTAAAGTCCTGAAGGACGATTCGAGCCACCACAAAGGGAATCTCCTCAGACCGCTCCGCCTTGGCCTGCCATCCGGCCAGCCCCCGGACACTGTCCTCGGTGATTCGCTGTCCGTCACAGTTTCGCAGAACCGATTCAAGAACGATCCGAATGGAGACGGGGAGACGGGAGATGTCACCCAGTCCTGCCGCTTCCAACGCAGGCAGTGAATAGAACTTCCCCTGTTCTCCATTCCCTAAGTCAAAATCCCGGAGCGACTCAAAAAGATTGTGTGCTTCTGCCATGTGTCAAATTCGAAACAGAACGGTTCAAGGTTTCAAACAAAACGCGAACCATGAGGTTTGCCGTCGACCTTGTCAACACGGAGCTGGGGGCGGGAAGAGGTCGGCTCCTCACCCAACCCACCGGATCGGCAACCGCCCATTGAATTCATCCCGGCCGTTACTGGCTCAACGGGTTGCTTTTTGCGTCCCGACGATAGAATTGAGACGCTTCTTCCAGGAGCATCTTCACCCCTCCAGGCGGAAGATTGGGAGGGCCATCGATCCAATAGGGCTTGACGTTCACGTCGTTCCATGACGTTTCAATGACCTCAACCACCACATACGGTTTCCGCAGATGAATGACCATTGTCTTGGAATCCCCTCCCATCCGGACTCCCCTTGCGATGACCCAATCCGGGAGGTTTTTCGATTCGCCCACCCGATCGCAATAGAGGGTATTACGCAGCCAGGGCCAGATCCCCACCAGAGCCGCCAAAAAGACCAGTCCAAGACAAAGCACGGACTCGCCCCGATTAAGGGCCCCGGGCGATCGGACAATCATCCCGATGACAAGGCTCATGAGGACCACATCAACGAGATAAAAAATCCAGCTGGGAACGCGTTCTTCCGTCACGGCCGATTCGGCGCCGAATCGGCCCCGCCGGGCTGAAACCGAATCCGGTGAGCCGTCCGATCTCACGGCGTCCGATTCCGCCACTGAAAACAGATCACCAAACTCCCTAGTCACACGAGACTCACTCCCCCTTGTTTCCCCCCCTCCCCCGGGAACCTCTTCCTGCGATCCATGGACCTTCAACTCACCGATGCCTCGCCCCGAAGGGTGTTTCATAAGGCCAAGGCTGTCCGATCTCAAATCCCCATGCAACGATTTTCAATGACGCTTCCGAGCTCTTCGCTGCGGCGCCGAGAAAAACGCTACCGCGCCCTCGGCCGACAAAATATTCGACTCGCCACCAATCCCTCTGAGCGATACGATTCCGGCTTGGGGCTTGGTTCGGAGTCACACGATCCCGGGTCAATCCTTGCTGAGATTCCCCTATGTCGATCGCAAAAGGTTTTACTGAAGGAGACCGAGTCTCAGCTCAATCCTCACCCGAACAACACGAGCGGGTCTTTCTCGTCGGAGCCGAACTAAAGTCCAGATCCCAGTGGGATGTCGGTGAATCGCTTGATGAACTGGCCAGTTTGGCAAAGACCGCAGGCGGCGACGTCGTCGGCGAAGGGATTCAAAAACTCGATCGCCCCGTTTCCGGAACATTCATCGGGAAGGGTAAGGCGGAACAATTCGCGGCCGAGTGTGGGGAGAAGTCGGTCGACACCGTGATCTTCGACGATGAACTCACCCCTGGACAGGGTCGCAATCTCGAGCGGGTTTTTGATCGAAAAATCATCGACCGGACGACACTGATTCTCGACATCTTTGCCCAACGGGCCCGAACCAAAGAAGGCAAACTACAAGTGGAGCTCGCCCAGCTCCAGCATCTCCTTCCCCGGTTGACCCGATTCTGGACTCACTTGTCACGCCAAAAGGGGGGCATCGGCATGCGGGGGGACGGTGAATCCCAGCTCGAAACCGACCGGCGACGGATTCAAGAGAGGATCAGCCGACTGGCCACTGAGCTCGAACAGGTCCGGAAACATCGATCGGTCCAACGAAGAGGAAGACGCCGGAATCACTGGCCGCTGGCCTCCATCGTGGGATACACCAACGCCGGGAAATCCACTTTGCTCAATGCCTTGACCGGCGCTGCCGTCGAGGCGGAGGACAAGCTTTTCGCAACGTTGGATCCCACCACCCGAAAGCTGACATTGGAGACCAACCAAACCGTGCTTCTATCCGATACGGTCGGTTTCATTCGAAAGCTGCCCCATCGACTGGTCGAGGCTTTCAAGGCCACACTCGAGGAAGTGGCCGAAGCCGACTTGCTGATCCATGCGGTCGACGTCAGCCACCCTCAGGCCGAGCAACAAATAGAGGCGGTGAACGATGTCCTCAGCGAAATCGGCGCTCTCGAGAAACCGACGCTCATGGTCTTCAACAAGATCGACCGCCTCGAGACCCAGGACGTCCTCGCACAGTTCGTAGAACGCTTCAGTCCTTCGGTCGGCGTCTCCGCGGCAAAACAACTTGGGTTCGAACCCCTGAAAGCCCACCTTTCCAACAGTCTACGACCCATCCGATCCATTTGTCGCCTCCAGATCCCTCTCGACCAATCATCCGTCATCGCTCGTCTCCACGAAGTCGGGCAGGTCATTGAACTTCGCTATGAGGCCAACCATGCCATCATTGAAGCCCGCATCCCCCCGCACCGAATCGAGGAGTTTGCTCCATACAAGGAATCCTAGCCCACTCCCCGTTCTCCAAAAGCACCCGAATTTGGCTTTATAAACTTTACCCGGAATACATGCCCCCTATCAGGAAGTCTTACCACTTCTTGACAATACTCCCCTGGATCCAGCAAGGTTGAGGCGTGCGCATCAAAGACTTGCCCAGGAATGCTCGACCCAGGGAACGACTGATTTCCAAGGGCGTAGATTCTCTCAGCGACATCGACTTGATCGCCATTCTGATTCGTACGGGTACTCGGGAAGCTTCAGCTATCGGCATCGCCGAGCGTCTTCTGTCCCACTTCGGATCCCTTACCGCCCTGGCCCAAGCCGACCTCTCCGAACTCAGAAAAACAAGGGGAATTGGCCAAAACAAAGCCATCATGCTCCAGTGTGCCTTCGTCCTTGCGCAACGAATGACCAGCGAACTCCCGACGGACCTTCCCCTCCTTGACACACCTGAGGCGATTGCCAATCTAATGCGGCCTGAGCTGCGCCATCGGCGCGTGGAGACTTGCTATCTCATTCTCCTCAACACGAGAAACCGTCTCATCAGAAGCCATCAAGTCACGGTGGGAACGCTTGATTCACTCCTTCTTCATCCAAGAGAAGTCTTTCGGCTTGCCATTTTGGATCAAGCCGCGCGTGTGGTTTTGGTGCATAACCACCCCAGCGGAGACCCCTCACCCTCCGAGGCAGACATCCGGGTCACCCAGGAACTCGTTCGCGCCGGAACTCTGATGAAGATCCAGCTGGTCGATCACGTCATTCTCGGCCTTCCCACCAAAGAAAAACCAAGCGATTATTGTTCTCTCCGGGCGCTGGGTTACCTATCCTCCTGACCCAACCAATCCGAGGACATGGCAAGCGAGATTCATTCCACCGCGATCATCCATCCCCGGGCGAAGATCGGAGCGGATGTTGAGATCGGTCCCTACTGCGTGATTGACGAGGGGGTTTATCTTGGAGACCGATGTCGCCTGGGCCCCAACGTTTATCTCACGGGACAAACTCAAATCGGTCCCGACAATTCGTTCCACGCCGGGTGTGTGATCGGCGACGCGCCTCAAGACATCTCCTACTCTGGAGCGCCCACCCGGACCGTGATTGGTTCGGGCAACACCTTCCGGGAATCGGTCACGATTCAACGCTCCAACTCCGAGGAGGAAGCCACCACGATTGGTTCCGAGAACTTTTTCATGGCCACCAGCCATGCCGGGCACAACGCCCGAATCGGGAACCGGAACGTCCTGGCGAACAGTACTCTCATCGGCGGTCACGCGATCATCGAGGACCAGGTGATCTTCGGGGGAAACTCGGCGGTTCACCAGTTTGTCCGGGTCGGGCGCCTGGCAATGCTGCAGGGTCATTCCGGGTTGAGCCAAGACTTGCCGCCTTTTCTTATTAACTGTCGCATCAATGAACTCAGCGGCCTCAATGCGATCGGAATGAGGCGCGCGGGAATTCCGGTAGAGGACCGCTCGGAGCTGAAACGGTTATTCCATCTGTTCTTCAGGCAAGGCCATGCCCTTCAGCACGCCCTCCAGTTGGCGGCCGACCAGTTCTCCTCTCCGGCTTCCGCCGAATTTCTCGATTTCATTCGAGGCAGTCGGAGAGGCATTTGTTCGAAAACCCGACGCTAAGGGCTGTCTTTTAGTTGTCGGGCCTCCCTTGAAAAGATAGAGACAGGTTCAAAAAAAAACCCTCCTGAGATATCTCAGGAGGGTTGAAGCTCTAAGTGATCCGGCCGCTTAGAATGAGTAGATCGCGTTGATCGCGATCGTCACAGCGTCCTCGGAGTCAGCAGGACCAAAGAACCCACCTGCTCTCGAACCACCGAAGGCATCGCCACCATCAAGAGACTGATCCCAGCGGACTTCCAACCGGCTGATCACATTGTCCCAAAGACTGTAGTCGA
>DEAY01000167.1 GCA_002348345.1 Verrucomicrobia bacterium UBA2970 | reverse complement strand
CCACCGGAAGATTCATCCATGGGAGAAAATCGCAATGCCCCTGATTCCAAAGAATCCTCGCCCCCCGATTCTCTCCCATCAGAAGATCGGGGTCGCCGTCCCCGTCAAAATCTCCCGACATCACCGAACCGGAATATTGCCCCCCAGTTTCTATGGAGGAGAGGCCAAGCCGTCCCGTGCCATCGTTCAACCAGAGGAAGGCCAGAAAACCGTCCTAGCGAACGACCAGGTCATGATCTCCTTCCCCGAGCGGGGGCTAGAAGAATGGTCACCAGTATTCACGCCAAATTGACCCGGCAAGCTTGACAACATTTCAATGCCGGACAACGGTTCCCACCAAAACCCGTCGTGCGACGCGCAAGAATGACCCGCTTAAACCATGTCATCCCCCTCTTTCTCATACCCATTTTCTAGCAGGTTAATCATTGAGACATGGATCGGTCTGGTCCTGGCCGGAGTCGTCGGGACGTTTGTAAATCGCGCAGGGGCTCAAGAATCCCTTTCCCTGCCATCAATCGTCATGGAAGCGGGCGAACGAAATGATCATCGCCTCCATGAGCTCGTCGAGATCTCCGAACGACTGGGCCAACTCGGCGCGGGTTACGAGGCCGCGAGAATCCTCGCTGGCATTGTCGAGCACCACGACCCCAGCGAAGCCAGTGAGCGTGCCCTCGACATTCTGCAACAATGGGATCTCTCCATTGAGGCCGTTCGAACACGCTCGCCCGGGCGGATCCAATCCCTCGTCAAGAGCCTTTCCCACCGTTCCCACCATCAAGAGCTGACTCTCTTACACCTCGAGAACCTTGTTCGCCTTGAACAGTTTCCTCGGAGCGCTGACCTACTGCTCGGCCACATCAAGGCTTCCACGGAAAACGCGGCACAACCGGCCATCCAAGAATGGATGAGGTCGAAGCGGCTCGAGAACAACGGCGACGCGATCTGGACCCGTGCCAGCCTGACGAGCGCCTTGAGAAAATGGCACGAAACTAGGACACTCGCTCAGCGCATTCGTTTCCTCAGGATGATCGACCACGAGCTCAGCGAACTGGTATACCGAGCCTGGCAACATACCCTGAATCGAGCGTTCCTCAAGGATGTCGGCGGGGAACACGATCTGCCGCCCCTGGATGAAATCCTTTCAGCATTGCGAGAGCGCCTTCCCACGATCGAATCACGTGAAACCGACGCCATTGACACCATCACCCAAGTTCTGGGAGCGCTCGGGGAACACTCTCGACAAGCTCAGCAACTGCTTGAGCAACTCCCTCCCGGGACGCCGACGGAACGAGAGTCTCTTGGGTTGAGAAAACCGACGGATGAGGATCCCGGTCGTTCCATGTTCCACCCGATCCGAGTTCGTCATTACCAAATCAGACTGACCAAGGAAGCGATCGAGGAACTCCGGGAGGAGCCAAAACAATACGTCCGAGGCACCTTTATCGCCGGCCATCAGCAATTCAAGAGCGTCGGCATTCGGTTGAAAGGAAGTTGGGGGAGCTTTCGGCAACTCGACGACCTTTCAAAAACCGCATTCACCATCAAGTTCAATCAGTTCGAAAAAGGTCGTCGTTTTAATGGACTCCGTCGGATCGTGCTGAACAATGCCGTCCAGGACCCCAGCTACCTCCGCGAAGCTCTGGGGTATGACATCTTCCGAGACGCGGGCATTCCCGCACCGCGGATCACCTATGCCACCCTCGCCGTCAACGGGCAAAGAAAGGGGCTCTATGTTCAAGTCGAGGCGGTCACAAAGGATCACCTCAAACGATGGTATAAGAAAACCAACGGCAATCTCTATGAGGGACCTGGCGATGTCACCGACTGGCGCGACCTCGATCTCGACAGTAATCGCGATCGCGAGGATCGCTCTGATCTCCGCGCCTTGACTCGAGCGATCAAGGAAGCAGATGATCGCGATCCCTGGGCCGGGCTCTCTCTTCGGGTCGACTACGAGCATTTCCTCCGCTTCTTGGCAACCGAACAGATCCTCAACCATTGGGACGGCTATACGTCGATCAATAATTACCGACTCTATCGCAATCCCGATTCGGATCGCTTCGAATTCCTACCCCACGGTGGCGACCAATTCTTCGAAAACCCCTTCGAGCCGATTATTCGCCCTCAAAGAGGCATTCTGGGCCGAGCGGTCGTTCGAACCGAAAAAGGGAAGCGAGATTTCATACGAACGGTTCGCCAACTGCTCGACAGCGTGTGGGATGAGGCCCTGATTCGCCAACGAATCACCGCTTATTACCATCTCATCCGACCTCACCTGGTCCACCGGGACACCCCCCACCTCCTCCTTGAATTTGAGGAGACGGTCCGACACGTCCTTGACTTCATCTCCATTCGTGGGACAGCGATCCGTTTCCAGCTTCGCCCCCAAGAAAAATCCGCTTCATGGAGAGTGCCCCACCATCACGACGAGGAGCTGCATGAGCTCCTTGAAGGGGAGTGGGAGTAGCGCTCGACCATGACCGGTTTCGAAAGCCAACCGTCCCTT
>DEAY01000413.1:565-3599 GCA_002348345.1 Verrucomicrobia bacterium UBA2970 | reverse complement strand
CTGAGTCAGATTCTCGGTTACAAGGTTTGCCGTGATGCCGAATTACCCGCACCCAGATGCGCCTACGCTCGGGTGACCGTCAACGGTCGCAACTTGGGGGTCTATAGCCATGTCGAGGGCATCAAGGTGCCCCTTCTGACCCGTGAGTTTGGTGCTGCCGATGGCACTCTCTACGAGGGGACAATAGTCGATTTTCATCGGGGATGGGAGCAAGCGTTTGAGCTCAAGCAAGGGAATGATGAGAAGGGGAGGCGGCTCATTCGAGAACTCACGGCGTTGATCAACGATGATGCGGCGGTTCGGAATTCAGACTTTGAGGAAAGAATCGGGCGCTATGTTCACCTGCCTGATTTCTACCGTTTCTGGGCGTTGGAGGGGCTTTTGGGGGCCTGGGATGGTTATTCCGGGAATAGCAATAATTACTTCTTCTATCTTTCTCCTGAAACCGAACGGATTCATTTTATTCCATGGGGTGCCGACGCGCTGTTTGTTGAGAAAGGGAAATTCGACAACGATCCGCGAACCCCTCGCTCGGTGAAGACCACGGGCTTGATCGCGAATCGACTGTACCAGACCGCGTTCGGTAAAAAGGGTTATCGAAAGGCCCTTGAAGCACTGCTCAAGGAGCACTGGAATGAGAAGGAATTGCTTGCTGAAACCCATCGATTGAATCAATTGACGGAGGACTTTCTTCACCCGGAGCAAGGACGCGTGAGTCGGGCCAGCGATGCCATTCGTCGATTCATTGAGACCAGGCGTTCGCGAATCGAGGCTGAGATTGCCGATGGAATGCCCGACTGGAATCAACCTCCGAGGCCGCCGATTACCATGGACAATCTGGATTTTGGCGGCGGCAAGAAGAAATGGAAATCGGGCGAGAAGGACTTAATGGTTGCTGCGAAGGAAGGTGATGTCGAGCCCATCGAGGCACTCGTCGCCAAGGGCGTATCGCTTGAGATTCAAGATGGGATGGGGCGAACCCCGTTGAGTATCGCTGTGATTCACGGTCACGGTCGATTGGTGAAGCGCTTGATTGAAATGGGAGCCGATCCCAACGGCAGGGGGCCTGACGGCTCGGCGCCCATCCACGGGGCGGTCTTCTTCGGGGTTGAGTCTTCCGTCAAGGCGCTGATTGAGGGTGGAGCTAAAATCAACGCCAAGAACAGGATGGGCCAGACAGCCATGGATGTCTTGAGTTTGCCTTGGTCGGAGGAGCAGGAAGAGATCATCCGGTTCATCGGGAGCATGCTGCAGATCGACATTGATGCCGACGCCGTGCGGAGCTCGCGATCCCGACTGGTGGCTTATGTCAGGTCTGAGGGAGGATTGCCCGCTCGCGAGGTCGAGTCGTCATCTCGCGGTTCGTTGGGCGAAGCAGTGGTCCGGAGAGATCGAGACCAACTCAAACGCTTGATTGCTGATGGGGCCGATCTCAATGAACGCGATGAAAAAGGGATTGTTCCGCTGTGCTGGGCGGCCATGAACGGCGATCCGGAAACCGTTCAATGGTTGATCGACCAGGGAGCCAAAGTCGATGGGACCAATGGGGATGGGGCGACCTCGCTCCATGCATCCGCTTTTTTTGGGCATGCCGAGGTCGTTCAAGTCTTGCTGGCGAACGGGGCGAACCGAGAGGCTCGCAATCTCATCGGTCAAACGGCCATTCAGGGGGCATCGGCGCCCTGGGGCGGACCGATTCGAGGGCTTGCTCAGGGGATCAGCAGTGCGCTTGAGTTGGATATCGATCTTGAAAAAATGAGGCAGGGGCGTCCAGAGGCTGTCAAGCTTCTCAAGAACGATTAGCATTGGTCAGCTGAATGGGGGTTTGGCCTGGGCCGCGAGTGCGACCGCTTCAGAACATCGCTCCCAAAGAAACGGTCCTGGGTGCGGATTCCCTTCTCCTTGCAGGGCATTTATGGGGACGCTAGTTTGCGCGTCGATGTACGGGGAACGTGGTCATGTGAAAAAACGGGCGGGATGCTTCAGAATCATCTGGTTGCGTTTTGATTCTCATGGCCTGACCGACAGGAGCAGCACCGATTTGAAGTGGGGGCGGACTTGTGATGCGGGAGGAAGCGCTTGATGCGAAACCTGGGATTGGCAATCGCGGGAATCCTGGGGATCGGAGTTGCCGTTTGGCTCCTCTGGAGCGATGGCGTTTTACCGTCACTCATTCGACCGGGGCTCTCGGCGACGGACCGGGTCGAATTCTTACGCACCTACTTCCTGTCTTGGGGGGGATGGGCTCCGCTGGTCTACGCGCTGGCCGTTTCGGTCGAGGTGGTGGTCGCGCCGATCCCGGGGGTGATGCTTTACGCGCCGGGCGGGATGATTTTCGGCGGTTTCTACGGTGGCTTCCTCTCACTGGTCGGTAATGTGGCCGGTGCCGGAATTTCGGCCGCCTTGATGCGTGGTCTGAAGGGTGAGAAAGTGGATCGGTTCCTCGAAAGCGAGAAGGCCCGGTGCGTGGTCGAAACGTTGCAGGATGCGGGAGTCTGGGTCATTCTTGCGCTTCGGATCAATCCCCTGACGACGACCGACCTGGTCTCCTACGCCGCAGGCTTGACGGGGATTCCCATTTGGAAAGTCATGCTGGGCACGGCATTGGGGATGGCTCCCCTCTGCTGGATCCAGGCCTATTTGGCGGAGGAGCTCTTTGAAGCCTTGCCGTGGCTCATTTATCCCTTGGCCGTCCTGGCGATGGCTTACGTGGTCGTTGCCATCGTGTTGATCCGGAAGGCGTTGAAGAATGAGTAGACTCAGTTTTGTATCATGGTTGGGGGTCTTCCTCCCGCTGGTGGGCTTGTCTCAGGAAGCTGTGGCGCTTGATGAAGGCTGGATCTTCCAGCGCGGTGACTCGATGCAGTGGGCAAATCCGCTGTCCGACGACGCCGGATGGTCGCCCATCACGGTGGGCAAGTCGTGGGAGCGACAGGGGTTTGACGACCTCGATGGCTTTGCTTGGTTTCGGCTTCGTTTCACCGTGCCCCAAAGGCTTCGGGTGCCAACTCAGGAATCGGTGCACCGATTCCTG
>DEAY01000413.1:0-216 GCA_002348345.1 Verrucomicrobia bacterium UBA2970 | reverse complement strand
TCGATGACGTTGATGAAACCTTTTTCAACGGCGAACGGATCGGCGGAACCGGTGGTTTTCCACCTCAGTTTCAAACGGCCTGGGATCAACCACGACGCTATCTCGTCCCCTTTCCACTGATTCGATGGGACGGTGAGAATGTGATCGCAGTTCGAGTCTATGACGGGAGGAACGGGGGGGGATTGATTGGGCCGAATCCACAGTTGTCGTTGGCGT